>JBBQIY010000155.1:0-5450 GCA_038325415.1 Kiritimatiellia bacterium | reverse complement strand
ATGTCCTATCTCCCTCGCTTTCCCAAAGATTCACCGGATCTGTCCAATTTTAAGATGCCCTTCGGCGAGGGTTTGGATGCCGGCAACGAACTTGTCCGTCTCGCCCACCTCATTCCCTGGGCCGAGATCGAAGAACTCTGTCTTGGGCTGTTTTCGGAGAAAGGCCGAGGGGCGAACCCCGTGCGAGTAGCCGTCGGAGCGATTCTGCTCAAGGAGCTTCGTCCGATTGGCGGCGACCGACCCCTCGTGCAGATGATCCGAGAGAATCCATACGCACAGTACTTTCTGGGCTTTTCAGAGTTCCAAGTTGAAGCTCCATTTCATCATAGCCAGATGTCGTATTTCCGGGAAAGGCTCTCGGACAAGATGTCGCAGATCAACGACCTCATCGACACCAAGCGGAAACAAACGATGGCGAAAAAGCATGAAGACGAGAAACCTCAAGAGGGTCAGCCCGAAGCCGATAAACCGACGAACTCGGGAAAGCTCGTGCTTGACGCTACAGTCGCTCCAGCCGATATTGCCTATCCCACGGATTGCGCACTGGTCTATAAAGCCATCGAGAAGGCGGGTAAGATTATTGACTCGACCGACTTGATGGAAGACGTGAAGCGCCCCTACGATAACCGCGACAAGATGCATTCAGTGTTTCTTGAAATTGCCAAAGCCAAACGGATGAAGGCTTGCAAGCGCCGGGCACGCATGCGACTTCTCGTGGATTTCCTCGGCAAGCAGCTCACCTACATCGATATTTGCCTCGAGCGCCCACAAAGCGCGTTTATTTCAGCACCAGAAGCCCAATATGCCGCGGCTTGTGCGCTTCAGAAGGTACTTCGCACACTTCACACCCAGCAAGACGAAATGCTCAACGGGAAGAAGCATACCGTGGAGGATCGAATGGTGAGCATTGCGCAGCACTGGGTTCGACCGATTGCACGCGGCAAGCTCCGCGCCAAAACAGAATTCGGGATTAAGATTTCCGCCTCCGTGGTGGACGGCTACATCCGCTTTGAGGATGAGTCCTTCGACCCCTACAACGAAAGCACAATGTTACAGAAGGAGGTGGAACGCTATCATGAACGCTACGGCTTTTACCCCGAGAGTTTACACGTCGATCAGATATACCAGACGCGCAAGAATCGAGACTTCTGCAAAGAACATGGAATACGCATCTCTGGCAGAGCGCTTGGCAGACGACCCAAGGATGAAACTAAAAAGCAGGTCTCTGACGAACAATACAAAACAGACCTGAAGGATAGGATCATCGTGGAAGGGAAGATCGGCGAAGCGAAGAGAAACCATTCGCTCGATCGAGTCATGGCGCATCTGAAGACGACGACGATGAGTGTCTTGCATGCCGTGGCGGCGGTGATGAACCTCAAGAGGTGGCTAAGGTCACTTCGTCTTCTTTTGTGCCTATTGCGGAACGTGCTTTTCTGGAGAAGTACCACCATGCGCCCCGTCGCGGCGGCCGCATGAACCGGCATCTAGGTTTTCAAACCTTCGGGAAACGAAAAATTAAGGGGTGAAAATTAGGCGAGTTCGGCTGAACCCATTCTTCAGCAGCCCCTAATTATAAGCGCCTTCACCGGAACTTTGTGTGCAGAGAGAAAATGGATTCCTGCACTATTCGACAGTGCAGATAGATCGTCGCGCGCTAATTTTGTCGGAGAATTTCCGCAGCTGCGGACTTGGCTTCTTTGCGGTGGAAGGCCAAGGTCGAGCGCAGATCACCTCCGTGCAATTTCTGTAAACACTCGTAGACGTGTCGTGGCTTGAATCCAGTGACATCGGCCAAGATCGTGATGGCTGACTCCCGAGCGTCTAGTTTCACTAAAGGCGCGTCGTTTCTGATAGTGTAGCCGACAATCAAGTTACTCCACGCGCGACGGTCGGCACCCATGGAGGTATTGCCATCCAGCAGGCCGAGTTCGGGGAGCAGCGTGAGAAGTCGTCTGGCGGAGAGTGTCACAGAGTTGTGAACGGAGTGCGCGATAACCCGCACCATCTCGATGTCGTGAAACACTTTCCAGAAAACAGTTAAGTGAGAAGGGCCTATCACGGGGCGTGGGGTATCCTTCACACCGTTCCGACGGCTGTAGTCGACGAACGTTAGGAGAGCGGTCTTGAGCCAGTCCCGCGACTCCGATGCCACCTTCGGCTGGGGACTTAGCGTTGCGAGAACCGTGTGTCGGTGAATGTGCGCGAGGGTGTACAGGTTGTGATAAATGCAACTGGGGTGACTCTTGTTTGCGGCCCGGATCGCTTTGGCGTCGCCAGTCACTGCTTTTTTCCAGTCGGATTCGGAGACGTTGCGTGGGACGATGTCCGTATTGACGCCGACGGGGTAGTCCGCGAGCTGCAGGATTTGTTTGCCAAGACAGTATCGGATCTGAGCTTCAAACTTCGACATTCTTAACTCGGGTTGGATTTTAAAATACTCTTCGTAATCCCATTCGAACTGGCCTGTGGGGACGCCGTCGAAATTCCAGACACCTTCACACCCCATGCCGAAAACGGTGTGTGCTTTTGGTAGATCAGACTTCCATGAGACCGGTTCTAAGGGATCCTGCTTGTACCATACGATATTTAGCGGGTCTATGTCTGCCATGTGTGGAACATCGGATAGTGGAGCTATGTCTGCCATGCATGGAACACCGGATAGCGGTGGTAACTCCGCGATGCCCAGAAGGTCGTAGATCTTTGCCTTTTTCACCTGCCAATTGTCGTCGTCCATCGCTTCGATAATCTTCATGACCGCGCGCTGAAGAATTATGGGCTGCAGGGTTTCTAGGAGAAGATCACGCTGAGCCCGCCAAGTTGTGTCAGTAACGCCGTTCAGCGCTGCATCCACCACATCGCGGAACATTACCCCCTCATCCTGAGGCAATGAATCGTCCGTTTCCTCGACCTGCGCATCCTGCTTGGGGTGCGGGTGATCGTCGGTGATGTCTTCGTTCTGACATTTATCGGGCTGCTTCGTATTAGTGGTTTTTGAGGAGTTCAAGTAGTGCCTTCCGATCCTTTGCCCATGATTTCGCTGTACTATTCTCAATAATATCCAGCACTTGCTCGTCGCGTGTCGGCGCACCGTTCGTAAGCAACGCCGGCATGGCGGCCTGTAGCGTACGACGGAAGTCCTCGCGTCCCGGCTGGTAGTAGTGTGTTAACACGGTGTCGACCGTGGTGTGCCCCGTAACCTTCCGGACGAGATCGATGGGTACACCGGCTGTGAGCGCCAGCGTGACCCAAGTTGCCCTGAATGCATGGAACCCGCGCTGGTTCACTCGCAGAAGCCCTTGCCGCTTGGCATGCACGAGAGCACGGGGCTTGACAGCAGCCTTTGGCCTACGTTGCCGAACTACTGGGAAGCCGGTGGCAACCTCGATCCGCTTGAAGTATTCTGAAAGACCGCCCTTGCTCATTCCCAACTGCTCCCGTATGCTGTTGATCGTACCTCCGTCCATGTATTGCTCGAAGATTGTGAGCATGTTGGCACGGATCTTTGCGGTGTGATTCGTGCTGGCAAGGATCCCGTCGCGCCCGCGCCGCAGCATCTCCGCGTCAGAAAGGACTTCGCCCTCGGGCCGTGCAGTCTTTACCGGTTTCTCTCCATTGGGTCCCTCAGAGTCGTCCTTGTCAACAAAACCCGCAGCGGAAAAAATGCGTCCTAGACGTTTGTTTATATTGTCCGGACGGGTCTGATAAACGATAGCTTGCTCTGGGAAACAGTAATCACTCGTACGCGGTAGTTTCGCCAGTTCGTCAAGCAGCATGGGGAAAAGAGGGATCGAAACGCGAGCACCGGTCTTTGACGTGTCTACGTTGATGAACCCAGTATCCAGATCTACGTCCGCCCAGTGCAACTGACAGACATCGCCCAGCCGCATCGCCGTGCAGATGCCCGTAACAATCAAGGGGCGGCAGAAATCGTCCTCTTTGGTGACCTCTAAAATCTCCTGCAGATCCTCGGGAGAAAATGGGATGCGGTGTATGGTGTTCTCATCCTGTCCCATAATATCATCGAAGGGGTTATCCACAATACCGCCCTGGCGCCGAAGCTTACAGAAGCACCCTTTCAGTAGCGACAGCGTCACATTAAAGGTGCGACCCGACACGCCGCGGCTCCTCACGGTTGCAAGGAACGCCTGCGCCATCTCCTCTGTCACATCAGACATCTCTTCAGCATCTGGGAAATGGGCAGACATGAAGGTGGTAAAGCGCTTGAATACTCCGCGCGCACCGGCGATATAGGTGGCACCCAAATTCTGTTGACGACGAGGAATAGCGAGCCAGGCGTCCATGATGCCACTGATTTTGATCGTGCCGACGCGCCGACCAGTCCGCGCTTCGTGGATGGCCTGTGCAATCCCCTCAACATGTTTGCGGGTCGTGGCATCATTGGCCAGTTGTTTCAACTTCGCATCGGCGACTTCTCGTGACGTGCGGAAGCGGCGGTCGCCAGAATCGTCCTTATTGTCCGGGCGACGTCCTTCTACTTGGACATCGAGATTGCGGACGATGATCTTCCCCTTCTCCGTCCATCTGCCGTACCACCACTTCGAGTTCTTTCTCAGTTCTAGTGTAGCCATTTGAATCCTCCAGAATACGCATGAATGCTTATGCGTTTAGACGGAATATAGCTTCTCAGATTTCCAAAGAAATGTCAAACATTCGAACCAAAAACGCCGACCCCGAGGCCGGCGCTTTAGTGTTAATCTTAGCTTAAGTAGTTTATATTAAGCCTTTTAAAATGGCACCCCAAGCTGGGATCGAACCAGCGACCTGCTGCTTAGAAGGCAGCTGCTCTGTCCAACTGAGCTATTGGGGTATAAAGACGGGTTTGATTGTAAGTTAAAACGACACCTAAAGACAAGGAAAAAGAGGCGGTTAAAAAATTGCCGATTAAAATGGTTATTTTCTTGAATTCTTCGGTGCGAATAGTGTAGTATAAAGCGGTTTTCACAAACAACGATCACGATGCGAACGGCAAAGTCCTGTAGCGTCGTCATCGGTTCTGGAGGGGTGGCTGAGTGGTCTATAGCGGCGGTCTTGAAAACCGTTGAGGCGCAAGCTTCCGGGGGTTCGAATCCCTCCCCCTCCGCCATTTTATACGAATGAAAGAGGCGTCGGTTTTTGATATCGAACACACCGCTTTCATTTTTAATGTGTTGTTCAAAATCCGAAATGTCTCCCAGCTAATAAGGATACACCCATGAATGCAAGCAAATGTATACGCGTTTTGACCGTTGCAATCATCATCTCTGGAACTCTTGCATTCTGCGAAGATGAAAACCCTGCGAACGTCTACGAGTGGAAGTCTTCCTCGGGACATGCATTCAAAGGTTCATTCGTCAAAATGGCGAACGGCATCGTCGAAATTAAAGGCGAAGATGGATCCCTTGCCAAACCTGCATGGGGAATGCTCGATGCCGATGGCAGAGCGAGAG
>JBBQIY010000154.1:0-5545 GCA_038325415.1 Kiritimatiellia bacterium | reverse complement strand
GCGATGTGGCAGTGTGTTTTCCCAGCCACTGCGAATGGCTCATCCGTAATCTTGACATGTCGAGATTACATTATCGGACAGGGGAAAAGGTATGGAACAACGCTCCCACCGTAATCTTGAGTTCAGCTACAAGATGTTTTTAGTGCTTTCCCTTTTTAAGAGAAGAGTCTAGCCTATTTCTTATTTGAGGTCTAATCATGGATTTTGTACAACAAGCAGCCACCTATCGAACCGTTGTTGAAGCGGAGCTTAAAAAGCTTTTTACCGCAGACGGTATTCTTGACGGAGAAGGTGTTCCAGACGATCTTCGTGAGCCGATGCAGTATGCCTTTTTGACAGGCGGTAAGCGACTGCGACCCGTACTCTGTCTGGCAGCGTGCCAAGCCGTCTCGGGGAACTTTGAAAAAGCCGTGCCGGCGGCACTGGCAATTGAAGCGCTCCATACGTATACGCTGGTACACGATGACCTGCCTTGCATGGATGACGATCTTTTGCGTCGCGGTCAGCCGACGGTTCATGCTAAGTATGGTTATGCCCAAGGTGTGCTGGTCGGCGATGCGCTTCAGGCTGTGGCTTTTGATCTGGCGTTACGTTCGCCGGTTGAACCTGTGATTCTATGCACTATTCTACGAGAATTAGTTGTTGCCGCTGGCCCATCCGGTGTCATTGGCGGGCAGTGGGTTGATGTGACGGCGAAGCCGCCGCACGATATCGACCGCGTTTCGTATGTGCATGAGCACAAGACGGCCGATCTGATCCGTTGTGCCTTGGCCATGGGTGGTGCGGCGGGCGGAGCCGATGCGGTTCAAATGGCGGCGCTGAAACAGTTCGGGATCAACCTCGGGATCGCATTTCAGATAGTCGACGACCTGCTTGATGCTGATGATCCTGACAAGGCGGCCGAGATGAGCATCTTGCACGTCAGGAATAAGGCAGGCGCGAAAGCACGCGCGGTTGCGCTGACGCAAGCGGCACTATCTGTGCTTGACTGGCTCGGTGCCACGACTCCTGCGCGCACTGAGGCCGTGTCTCTACTCCGCCACCTCGCCGAAGATCAGGTGTCACGCAAAATTTAATGCATTTTGAAGGAAAGTTTTCCTATGATTATTGCCATCGTGTCGCTTCTGTTTGTCATTGCGATTTCCATGTTCATTACCCGGTTGGCGGCTATGGCGCTGATTCTAACGGGTATGTCACATGAATCAGCGATTTTCCAGGCGCGTTCCGCTCTGGCCGGGGTGGGATTCACCACCAAGGAGGCGGAATCCGTGGTGAATCATCCTGTGCGGCGGCGAATCATCATGTTGCTGATGCTTAATGCTCGTTGAAACCAAGGACTGGCTTGACGGCAAGACGCTTCTGAAGGCGGCACTTTCGCATGAAGGGGTTTTGGTTCTGGGCATTCAACGGTCAGATGGAACCTATTCCGGTGCTCCACGAGCCGCTGAAGTGATTCGGGCAGGCGATACGCTTATTCTGTATGGTCTGATAACTCGTCTGAAAGAACTTGATCAGCGGGGTGTCGTTTCTGGAGACTCGGAGCATCAGCAAGCGGCCGACGACCATGCCGCTGAAGCAAGGAGACCACCCGCAGCATAACGGGTGCGATTTAACTTTGTTGAATCGTACGGCAGTCAGAAGGTGAAATTCCATTGCCGATACACGTACGCGCCATTACTTGGCGTCATTACTGACCTTTTTCCGCGACGGTGACACTCGCTGGATAACCGTCTGTTGCGAAGACAAAACTAAGAAGCCATGTCTCGCCCGCGAATTCCGCCTTTCTGAACCCGCTGGGTTCTGACGGCTTACATCACATCAGTTATCCTGCGCGGTGCGTTTTTTTCCACAGAGGGCCACAGAGGAGAATACGGTTGCTCCCAGTGTAGTAGACGCGGCGTCCCCGCCGCGCCTCTATGGCAGGGGAAGCACCCTGCCACGTCCGAAGGGGTTCCACCCTGCGTCAAAGCGTCGAGTCGTCGGAAACTGTTCGCTTCTTACATCGACTTCACCGGAAAATGAAATGCTACTTTTGTAGACGCGGCGTCCCTGTCACCGGGTGCTCCACTCGCTGGCTGAGGGGCGTCCTCGCCCCGAAATCGTCCGCGATCACCGATCACGGTTTCAGGACTTGCCAGCCCATGGCTGGCCTCGATCCGAGGCGGGGACGCTCTTCAGCCGGGGAGGCGAGGCGGCGATGCGCGAAGCGCGTGCCGAGTGCGGCTGGCCGGGACGGTCGATCCGCACCTTGAGAGAGGGTCGAGCGGCAGAGTAGGCCTTTTGATTTCTTGCAACTAACCACATGAGCGCGGATATTTCTGTTTGCGACATGTGGCGGGTTGGAAAACCCGCCCTCCGTTTTAATTGACCTGTCCATAAATTGGCTATCTCGTCTCTGTTTCCTCATCGTTTTTTCGTGGGCGTATCGCGTGGTGGGCTAACCTGAAAATTCCCATCTATTCACAATCTGGCTTGCCGCAGTCTGGCCCTCCAAAAGCCTCTTCGAATTCTTGTAATCGCGATCCGTGATCGCGGGCATGAAACGCGGCGAGGACGCCGCGTCTACACAAGGCCACAGGGGGTCATCTGAAAGTATCTATCCCACCATGATTCGAATTGCTAGCCGTTTCCGTAATGTTGACAAGGTGAGACATTGCGTGTACTATATGTGCCATTATGTCGCATATGAAACGGAGGGGCTATGGCATCACAGAGTGGTTTTCTTGATAAATTAGTTGCACGCATGAACCGTCTTGACTCGGAGAGCTTACAAACGCAGTTTCTGAATCTTGCGCGGGAGCGTGGGCTTTTAGAAACGCTTTTCCAGTCTATTCAGGAGGGCGTCATCGTGGTCTCAGCCGATAGTCGGTTGTTCTATGCGAACCATGCGGCTGAATCGATGTTTGATTTTGAGATTTCGCGTATGCGCGGACGCCCCATCACACGTTACATTCCCGGTGTGGATTGGGAGGGGCTTGCCCGTCGGGAGGAGAAGGAGTGGGCGAAGCTTTCGACCAGTGAGGTTGAAATTTTGTATCCCGCACGGCGTGTGTTGAGCATTTACGCCGTACCGATGGAAGAGGGACCCGAGGAGGCTGGACCATGCGTGGTGGCGATTCTGCGCGATGTCACGCGAGAGCGTCAGAACGAGGCGTCGAATGTGGAGTCCGAGCGGATGCAGGCGATCCGCATTCTTGCCGCGAGTCTTGCGCATGAGATCGGCAATCCCATCAACGCGCTGGGCATCCATTTGCAGTTGTTGTCACGCGAACTGGGGGGGCTTCCAGAAGAAGATCGGGAGCGAATTGGAGACCTGGTTTCAGTCGCTCGTGACGAGGTGTCGAGGCTCGACCTCATCATTTCGAAATTTCTTCGCGCGCTACGTCCGAGTGCTCCTGAACTTGTGTCGTGCAGCATGCTGGAGGTGCTTCAGGACGCGATCAAGATCATGAAGTCCGATATTGGCGAGCATAGAATCGAGGTCTCGGTGTTGCATGATAATAATCTGCCAGCGGTCATGGTGGATCCCCAACAGATGAAGCAGGTGTTCTTCAATATTGTCAAGAATGCCATGCAGGCGATGAACGATGGCGGCAGGCTTGAGATTATGCTTTCGGCGGATGATCGGGATATGACCCTCTCGTTCAAGGATACGGGCTCTGGAATTTCCGAAGAAGATTTTTCACGACTTTTCGAACCGTTCCATACCGGAAAGGCAACGGGCAACGGCCTCGGGCTGACGATTGTTCAGCGCATTGTGCAAGACCATGGCGGTAGACTTGATGTTTCGAGTAAACCGGGTGCGGGAACCTGTTTCAGAATCGTGTTGCCTATTGCCGACCGCAAGGCACGGATGTTGACAGCGAAGCAGTCTGTCAAAATTGAAAACGTGGAGGAGCGATAAGCAATGGCGAACGATAAAGTCAAGTATTCGGTTTTGGTTGTCGATGACGAGAAGAACACCCGTGAGGGTCTTGCCCGAGCCTTGCGGCGCGACTACGAGGTTCACATCGCGGAGAGCGCACAGACCGCGTTGGCGGTGCTGGCGGAGCATCACGTCGATGTGATGCTCTCCGATGTGCGCATGCCGGGGATGGATGGCATCGATTTGCTCAAGGGCGTCGTTTCGCGCTATCCCGACGTCGTCTGCATTATGCTGACCGCTTACGGGAGCGTCGAAACCGCTGTGGAGGCAATGAAGCAAGGTGCGGCTGATTTTCTTACGAAGCCGGTCAATCTGGATCATCTCGATATCACGCTTGCTCGTGCTATCAAGCGGCGCAATTTGGAGAGTGAAAATCGTGATCTCAAGCGCCAACTTGATTCCAAGTTTGGTCTTGAGAGCATTCTCGGCAGTTCCTCTGCCATGGAACGTCTTTTCGACATCATGCGCCAGGCGGCGCCAACCCAGGCTACCATTCTCATCCAAGGTGCCAGTGGCACGGGTAAGGAGCTCGTGGCACAGGCCATACACCGACTCAGCACACGCGCCAGCGGTCCTTTCGTTGCTGTACACTGCGCCGCCTTGAGTTCCACGCTGCTGGAAAGCGAACTTTTTGGTCATGAAAAGGGTGCTTTTACCGGTGCCATTGTTCAGCGCAAAGGACGTTTCGAAATGGCAAACGGGGGACCGTTGTTTCTGGACGAAATCTCCGAAATCCAACCGGACGTGCAGGTGAAGCTCTTGCGCGTATTGGAGGAGCGCACGTTCGAGCGAGTCGGCGGAACCGATACGATTGAGGTCGACATCCGGATCATCGCCGCAACGAACCGTAATCTCAAGCAGTATGTTGATGAAGGCAAGTTCCGAGAGGATCTGTATTACCGCCTTGATGTTGTGGCAATCCGCATGCCGCTTTTGAATGAACGTGCGAATGACATTCCCGTGCTCAGTAACCATTTCATGAAGGAATTCGCTGAAATCAATGGACGCAAGATCGCGCGAATCGATGCCTCGGCTGCGGCTCTGCTGCAAGCCTATAGCTGGCCTGGCAATGTTCGTGAGCTTCGCAATACCATCGAGAAGATGGTGGTGTTGGCGCATAGCGAAATTCTGAGCGTTGAGGATGTCCCTGCCAATATCAGGGATGAAGTGGACCGTAACAGTCCTGTTGTGGGCGCATCGTACACCGCTATCTCTAATGGCGCAGGAGACTCTCCTGCCGAGTCGCTCTCTGAAACGGAGAAGCGCAAAATTCTATCGGCCCTCAATGTGGCGAAGGGAAATAAATCGAAGGCTGCCCTTGCGCTTGGAATCAGTCGTCGAACGTTGCATCGCAAGCTCAACGAGTGGAAGTATGAAGAAGCTTGATGGTTTTACTGTAGGTTCCGACGGATGTCGTACGCTTTCGTATTGCGTGAAGGATTCTGATGCAGGGTTTGTGCTCATGGCTCGTATGGTCGACTTGTTTCCATCGTACCGTTGCGAGGCTTGGCTCAAAGCCATTGCCGAAGGGGCTCTGACGGTTGACGGTGCCATGCCGTCGCCTGATCTGGAATTGGTTGAGGGCATTTGCATCGAATACCGTTCTGCACCAGTGGTCGA
>JBBQIY010000153.1:0-5547 GCA_038325415.1 Kiritimatiellia bacterium | reverse complement strand
TCTGATTCTCGCCCATCAGTCCGTATGACGACTCCCTGTTCGCCTCGGTACGTTCTCCACGCTTCCCCGTAAAACCTTTCAAACCGGCCTTCTTCGAATCACCCTCTTCACTGCCCTCGTCATCAGAATCCTCTTCGGATTTCGGCTCGGAATCGCGCAGGTCTTTTTCCTTTTTTTCAAGTTTCTTATTTAAATCCTTCACTTTTGAGCGATCATCGCGACCGGATTCAGTCCCCACTCCGTAATAGCTGTCTGCCGCGGCCTTGGCCTCAGACCGTGTGGCCCCTTTCTCGACAAGCTTGTCCTCTAGGCTCTTCCGAGCCTCATCCACTCTTACATCAGAATCTTTATTCTGCTTCCAAGCTTCATAGCCTTCACGGATGTTACTCGGACTAGCGTTTCCTTTAACCTGTGTTGCAAGTTCTGATGCAACACCTTTTTCCGTCACGCCAACACCCATTTCCGCGAGATTTTCGGCCGTTTCCTTGACAAACTCCTTGGCTTTTCCCGCTTGCGTCACAATTCCTACGCCAACCTCTTTGGCGTTCTCCTTCACCTCGGATACGTAAATACCAACAGCTTCTCCGACCGTTTCAGGTGCCGTCGTTCCAGTTTTCGGAATATCCTTGTTCATCTTGTTATAAGCATCCTTGACTGCAGACTCGTCACCCGATGCGTAGGAGTCAACCATCTTGTTTGCCTGATCTTGCGAGTAACCCGCGTTACGCAAATCGACGGTCATCTTCTGCTGCTTCTCCGTCTCCATCTGGGTCTTATCAAAGCCTGAAACTTCCTCAACATACGTTCCCGCATCTCCTGCACGCGTTCCTACGGTCTTTGTCGTCCCGTAGAACCCACCGGTTACCGAATCAGCCGTATTGATAACGGCGTCCTTCATGCCTTCGGTGTCACCCTTCTTTGCCGCATCCGAAAAATCCTTCGCATTTCCCAATATGTCAATAGCATCACCGACTTTCCCAGCCGTCTCGACCGCCTTTCCAACTTTCCCGAAAGGAACATCCGGAACCGTCGTCTTCCCGGTATGAGCAACATCGGTTGTTACCACCTTCGGCGCATCGGGTGCTGCAACCGTCGGCGCATCCGGTGCCGCTATCTTCGGTGCATCAGGAGCTACCGTCTTCGGCGCATCGGGTGTCGTGGCTTTGGGTGCATCGGGTGTCGCTGCCTTCGGTGTATTGGGTGCTACCGCCTTCGGTGCGTCAGGCGTCGCTGCCTTCGGCGCGTCAGGCGCAGTCACCTTTGGCGTATCAGGTAGTGCCACTTTAGGCGCATCTGGTGTCGCTGCCTTCGGCGCATCGGGTGTCGTGGCTTTGGGTGCATCAGGTGTCGCTGCCTTCGGCGCGTCAGGCGCAGTCACCTTTGGCGTATCAGGTGGTGCCACTTTAGGCGCATCGGGTGTCGTGGCTTTGGGTGCATCGGGTGTCGCTGCCTTCGGCGCATCAGGTGTCGCTGCCTTCGGTGTATTGGGCGCTACTGCCTTGGGTGTATCAGGTGTCGCCGCCTTCGGCGCATCACCTGTCTTAGCTGTCGTACCGGAATCGGATCCAGAACTCTTCGCGGTTTCGGCTGGCTTTGACGTATCCGACGTTGTCTTCGGCTTATCGGCTTCGGCCTTGGTTTTCTGCGACTGAAGCTTCTGAGTCGCTTCAACCTGACTCGCCGCCTTACGGGTTATCGATTCGGGTGTTTCGCCCATTTCCGCAAGTCGTGCGCGACCTTCCTCTGGGGAAATTTTCATATCGGCGACATCGCGCATGACTTGCATGCCCCTGTCAACCTGAGTTCCGACCTTGCCTCCAGCAGCGTCAACGCGGGGTTTCGTGGTCTTGTCGTACTGTTTGACCACCTGTCGCATCTGCTCATAATCCTGCCGGACTGCATCCACCTCATTGCCCTTAGCACGCGACTTCGCAGCTTCGTTAGCCGCTTTATTACTCTTGTACTCGATCACCTGCCCTAAATCTTCTGGATTCTGAAGCTTCGACGAATGATCAGGGGCCTGCCCGTCCTTTCCAAGTATTTTGTCCGGCTCTTTGTATGCCTCCAGACTCTTGCTGTCCGTAACTTCCACCGATTGCTTATGCGCCGCCTCCTGGGCAGTCGATCCCTTGCCAAAAGTTTTCTCGCCCCCCGCAGCCTTAAAGTACGAATTCTCCACAACGCTTTTCGACGTCGACGTCGGAACATCCTTGCCCCTGACCGTAACCGTCACATCCCAATCCTGTCCGGCTTTCGGCTTAGCATCCGGAGCCTTATAGTTTGTCGGTTCCTTGATATCAACATCTGCCGCCGTGATCGGATCGTGCGGGTGTTCCGCATTCCACTTGTCTGCCATCTCCTGCTTGATGTTCTGCTTGGTGGCGTCTTTGATCGCACGGGTCTCTTTGTTGTGGGATTCGATGAGCGCAACATTGTCGCCGTTGTTCAGGTGCTGTACTGCGAGAGGATCACTCTGAAGATCCAATGTCGCTTTGCGTATCGTCTCTGGGTTCCCAGACTTTACGGCCGTCTCGAAATCGTTAATGCGTCGCTTGGCCTGCGTGTTTGCGGCATTCCAAGCGGCCTGCCGGACTGGGTCGACCTTCTTCGATCCCGGGACGAGCGAATCGGTTCCATTCCCAGCGGAGAATGCCGAAGAACTTCCCAGCACAACCATGACCGCAAACAACACCAACACCTTCCCTACATGACTGAAACGGGAAGCGGCATTTGCAGCGCGATTTTTATTCCAATTATTTTTCATGGTACAGCCTTCTATTCTCGTCATCCGATTTTCAGCGACAGGCTAAAGGGGACGGACTTCAATAGACTCCGATGCAGCACTTTCCAGCCCCTTCTCGTCAACTGCCGTCACAAACAGCGTCGCCTTCTTTCCAATCAGCTCAGGCGAAATAACAACGGCTGGCTCCGAACTCGAAACAATCTTTTCGGACGAGAGAAACCCTTTTCGATAAACGCGGAATTCCGTCATGCTCGCGCGTGGGGGCGTCCAGGACAGTGCAGCACCTTTTGGCGTCCAAGCCACGTTGAGAGCCGATGGGCAGGCAGGCAACGGGCGGGCCGAACCCGCCGTTGCGATCGACCACACACTCTCATGGGTACAGACATCGACAGCCTTTATTCGGTAAACGCGCCGTTCGCCATGATCCAGCTTCTCTTCCTGAAGCATCGTCTTTTTCGTCTTCCCCACTTCGTGCCAGCGAGACCCATCGGCAGATCGGGATTCGACCACATAGAATTCGATATCGCTTTCAGGATTCGCCGCCCAGGACACGGTCACGGCTTCAGGAACATCGTCCGTCGTCAGAAGACCCGATGGCGCAACGGGAGCTAGTTTCGTCTCGGCAGAAACCGCCTCCGACCACGCGGAGAGAGCCTCCGCCGTGTTAAACGCCCCGACACGATAGGTATACGTCGTACCATCCTTTAACTTTCCTGTCGGAGCAGCCTCTGACGCACCCGCGCGATCGAGCAACTTTGTCGTGGCAAGCCCTCGCACCGTCCCTGCCTTGACCCACTCGCCACTTGCGCTCGCTGAACGCTCCACGACGTAGCCAACGACCTTCTCATCCTCCGATTGATCCCAGACCACCGCCACAGACCGCGGAAGACCACTGGTGGCGACAACACCAACCGGCGCCGGCGGTGCAGACCGCGTTTGCGCGCCAAGAGGATCTGTCCACTCGCCGTAGGAACCAACAAGATTGTAAGCCCGAATTCGATACTCATAAAGCTTGCTGTCGGCAAGATCACCCGGGTCGCGGCGACCGTCGAGGTACTGCGTCACTGCCTTGTCCTTAATCACGATCAAACGAGAAAATGCGCCTGTTCTATCCTCGCGCCGTTCCAGCTCATAGCCGCAAACATCTGCCTCAGGACTCGCCTTCCATTTCAATGGCACACACCGGACCTGCACAGGCATTGCAAAGAAATCTGCAACCATTTCCGGCGGTGGCAGAGTCTCCACCTCGCCACACGCCGACGGTTGCCCGACAGCACCGACCCGATTAATAGCGGTCACACGGTAGCGGTATCGGGTGCTGTCACCCACATCGCAACCCGCCTTCCCACCCTCCGTAAAAGTCGTCTTGTCCGTCTCGCCGCGCTGAGTCCAGAGTGATGGCTCAGTGCCCTCAGAGCGTTCAATGCGGTATTGTTCCACGCCTTCGGATCGTGGCAGAGTCCACGACACCGACACGCAGCGCGAGGACGGCGCGGTGACGCGAACGTCGCCCGGAGGATCGGGCGGCGGAGCGGTCATGCTTTCAACAACAGGCGATGGCTTGCTTTCAAGACCGGTTGCGCCCACGGCCACCGCACGATAATAGTAAACCGTGGCATCGCGGAGATCCTTCCGATCGCGAAAGGACTCGTGAGATGGACTCACCGTGTCCAAGGTCGCAAACGGCCCAGTCATTGCCGTCGCGCGCTGGATCTTGAATTTATCTGCCGTCGTCGCCGATGCCTTCCAAGTCAGCGTCACCTCGCGGAGCCCCATATCGGATGCCTTCATACTTCCGGGAATTGGAGGAGGCGCAGCGGGAGCAGGAGTATAGACAGGCACTGGGGTCGCGGAGTAATTTGCCGTCTTTCTGACTGGCTCACCCTTCTGTTTGCTCCAGTTCTGATACAGCCCGCAGACGAGTTCATGAACGACAGCCCTTCCGTGTTGGGAAAGCGGAACATGAGCACTCTCCGCCATCTTGGCGAGATCGGCACTCCAGATGATCTGTCCGCTCGTACAGTTAATCAGACGCGTCGAAACTCCAGCAACGGCGTAAGTCTTGCCGCTTTTGGCTTGTGTCGAATACTCATCGACAGTTCCAATTACCACACCATCGGCACCGAGCATTTTTGCGATCTCCACGGCCTTGCTCTCGGAAAGCCCTGCAAGCGACAACTCTGTTTCACTCAGCACGCCCGCCATCTGGCTCCGCTCGACGAGCGTGTATTTGTTCGCCCGAAGCATCTCAGTAACGAGCATGTCGGAGACAGAAGAGCCGATCAGCTCCGTCGGTCCACGAAAAGGAAGTACGGCGATCTTCGCAATATCCTCACGCACGGGCGAAACATAGACGTTGGCCTCTGACTTCTTATCCGTAAAATACGGATCCATGCGGATCGAAGCGCATCCCGATGCCAGTACAACGAGAGCACCCATACACAATACAAAAGAGCCGACAGGGTGGAAGGATTGCCTCAACCATCCAGAATTCTCAGGCTTGGCGGTACGACTTTCAACTAAGTCCATATTTTCCTTAACTGATGGCTCATGGTGAATTCAATGGCCTACAACGCGAAAGAGAAAGAGGTTCTCTATAACCTTCCTAAGAATAGACTAAATTTAGTAATTTAGTCAAGAAAAGATAGAGAAGTCGCGAGTTGCGGGGTGCGCGTCAACATAGTTTGACGCTTACAGGAGTCAGAAGACAGAATACAGGAGTCAGAAGTTGGAAATCAAGCACTTACGCGAATTTTGACAAAATAATTCATGTCCCTGTTCTTGCAACACCACAAAAGAATGGC
>JBBQIY010000152.1:0-5550 GCA_038325415.1 Kiritimatiellia bacterium | reverse complement strand
GGCGATGGGCATTCCGGTGATGGGCTGATCAACACGCACGTCGAGCGTCTCGGCGCGCAGAGCCACTTTGATCGACTCCGCATCGCGTAGAATTAGAGCTGCCGTGTTTTTGTCGATGGCATTAATGACGTAGGAGACGCTTTGCGAAGGCGGGATGTTGGAGTCCGCACGCAGGGCGCGGCCAGCGGTGATCATCTCGCGTTTGCACTCGACATATTTCCGGACTTCTTCTGAGAGATTCCAAGAGGCGTTCTCGGTATCGGTGTAGGCGCATGGCCAGACGGCTTGCATGATCGACTCGGTGTCGGACGCATAGCCCATCTGATGCCAAAGTTCTTCCGTGATAAAGGGCATGAACGGGTGCAGGAGGCGTATCGCCTTGCCTAGCACGTCGTACATAATCGTCAGGATTTGGCGACGGCGGGCTTCGTCAGTGCCATAGAGATCGGTCTTGGCATATTCGAGATACCAGTCGCAGAATTGAGTCCAAACGAAATCGTAGAGTGTAAGCGCGGCCTCCTGGAAGCGATACTTTTCCAACGCTTCCGTTACGGAGGCGATGGCACGCTGGCAGGAGGCAAGCATGTGACGATCGTCGTCGCTGAGTAACGTAGGATCAAGCTGAATGCCGTTAGTCGCAATAGCCCGGAAATCGAGATCTGGTGCTTTTTCAGCATGCATCTGCATGAAGCGAGCGGCATTCCAGATCTTGGTTGCAAAGTTGCGGCCGATCTCGAACTTGTCCATGTTGACATAGACGTCCATGCCCGGCGAGGTAATCTGCATCAGACTGAAGCGAAGCGCATCGGTACTGAACTTCTCAATGATGTCGAGAGGATCGATCGAATTGCCGAGCGACTTCGACATCTTGCGCCCTTGGGCGTCGCGCACGACGCCATGGATTACGACGTTGGAGAACGGCGGTGCATCCATGAACTTGCAACCGGCCATGATCATTCGAGCAACCCAGAAGAAGATGATGTCGGGGGCGGTCACCAGATCGGCAGTGGGGTAGTAGAGCTTCAGATCGGCACTGTCTTTATCGGGCCAGCCGAGAGTACTGAAAGGCCAGAGCCACGAGGAGAACCACGTATCGAGAACATCCTCATCTTGCTTGATGGACTCGGTGCTTGCAGCGCAAGCTGGGCAAGACAACGGCTTCTTTGCGGCGGCCCATTCGTGGCCGCATACGCAGGTATAGACGGGAATGCGGTGTCCCCACCAAATTTGCCGGGAGATACACCAGTCTCGGATGTTTTCCATCCAGGTGAAGAACGTGTTCTCGTAACGCTGCGGTGTAAAAGTAATTTTGCCAGAACGCACGGCCTCAATCGCAGGCTCGGCGAGTGGCTTCATGCGCACGAACCATTGTTTGGAAAGGCGTGACTCGACAATGGTCTCGCAGCGATAGCAATGGCCGATGGAGTTTTTGTAATCCTCAACGCGAACAAGGAATCCGCCCTTTTCGAGGTCGGCGACAATCTGCTTGCGGCACTCAAAACGATCAAGGCCTTCGTAGCCTGAAAGCTCGTTCATCGTGCCATCGCCGTTCATGATGTTGATCGCGGGGAGATCGTGACGTTGTGCGACGCCGAAGTCATTGGCATCGTGAGCCGGTGTGATCTTGACAACGCCGGTTCCGAATTCGCGTTCCACATAGTCGTCAGTGACGACAGGAATTTCGCGGTTGGAGAGCGGGAGCAAGACTTTGGCACCGTGCAGGTGCGTGTAGCGTTCGTCCTTGGGGTTGACGGCAACGGCCGTATCACCAGGAACGGTTTCGGGGCGCGTGGTAGCGACTTCTACAAATTCACCTGGATGGCCGATGATGGGGTAGCGGAAGTGCCAGAGAAAACCGTCGTTCGGCTGATGTTCGCTTTCATCATCGGCCAGTGCGGTTCCGCAGCGTGGACACCAGTTGACGATGTAGTTGCCGCGGTAGACGAGGTTCTCCTCGTAGAGCCGACAGAAGACCTCGGAGACAGCGTCGCTGAGACCCTCGTCCATGGTAAACCGTTCGTGTTCCCAATCGCAACTACAACCGAGCTTGCGGAGTTGGTTGACGATGGTGCTGCCGTAGAGTTTGCGCCATTCCCAGACGCGCTCAACGAATGCCTCGCGCCCGAGGTCGCGGCGCGTTTTGCCTTCTTTCTTCAGGGCTTTTTCGACGACATTCTGGGTCGCGATGCCGGCATGGTCTGTTCCGGGAACCCACAGGACGTTGCGTCCTTGCATACGTCTCCAGCGCACCAGAACATCCTGCACGGTATTGTTGAGCGCGTGGCCCATGTGCAGGATGCCGGTAACGTTAGGCGGCGGAATGACAACGCAATAAGGCTCACCGCCTTTTGAAGCATCGCCCCTGAATTGTCCCGTCGTTTCCCACCATTGATACCATTTGGTCTCGAGGGCTTTGGGGTCGAAATGCTTGTCCATATCTTGTCGTCTTCTGCTGTAAGGCTATTGTGCGGAGATGCGAGGCGGCCGAGGTCGGATTAGAAACGAACGCCCACCATGCCATAGACGGCAGTGTCGTCGGAGAAAAAGTCACCTGCAACGGTCACGTACGTATCATCCGTAATCGTCATGTTGAGGCCGACGGTTAAGCCAAAAACATTGCCGGAGGTCGAGTCATACTCATCTGACATGACATAGGAGACGATGGGGCCAAAGAAGATTCCGATGGTTTCTGGCATGATGAACGGGCATTCGTGGAGTTCATTCACAATCTCGAAGGTCAGGAAGGCATCGACCTGCGACCACGTGAAGTCATCGAAACTGGCAATCGAATATTCAGCACCGCTCGTCAATCGATAGCTTGAAATGTCTGAGATGAGAGACAACTGATCAGACTCCATGAGATTTGCCCAGACGCCAAGTCCGAAGAGACCCTGTGTGTCATTTCCCGTCGCGTAGGTACCTGTATCCGCCGTCAGAGCGCCGGCGAGACCATAGACGGTCATCCAACGCGTAACGTCATAGCCTAGCACTACGTTGTAGCGCGTTAAGTCGATTTCCGTCGTGATGTTGCGGTCGTTCTCCACAGTCCGCGTCGATGATCCTGCGTACAGGGCAAGATGCCAGCCGCTAAGATCATTGCCGATGCCTGCGAAGTTGAGGCTACCGGTATCGCGACCAGTCGGTGTGACAGCGAATGTCGAGGTGGTGAGTGCGGTTGCCACGGCTACGCATGCGATTAGGGTTGTCTTACTCATTTGTTTTGCATCCTTAGGTGTTGATTAAGAAGGTCGTGTTGGTCTATACTAGCGCCCTGAAATCCATTGCGCCATAAAAACACGTCATATGCTAACTGATTTCTGTAGAAACTCAAGGAATTTATTTTGAATAGTCGAATAAAAACAGTGGTTATTTTCTCTACCGTCGCCTTTGGACTCACGACGGGATGCTTTCAGCAGGCTGCACCGAAGCATGAGGTAGAAGTTTTCAGCATGGCCGAGGCGTCCAATCTCCGCGAAACGGTGGAGTTTATTAACTTCGCAAGGCGGGGGGATCCCGTGTCGTTTCCTGTCGGTCTCGCAACATTCCCAAAGTTGTCGAAGCTTTCTGTGCGTGGACAGAAAGGCTGTGCGAACCTCCCCGAGGAAATCGGTCAGCTTACGAATCTCACGTTTTTGGATCTGTCCGAAACGGGGGTGTCCTCTCTTCCCGATTCCTTCGTGGCACTGTCCGGACTCCGCCACTTGTACTTGGCCAATAACGCAATGACGAACTTTCCCTTGCCAGTATGCACCTTGCAGAACCTGACGTATCTGAATTTCGATCGAAATGCGGTGACGTCGTTGCCCGAGGAAGTTCGAGGCCTTAGCGCCGTGAAATGGGTTCGGCTGAACTACAACAAACTGCAGGCACTTCCAGAGGATGCCGCTGAATGGAAGCAGATTCGCAGGCTCTACTTGCGTGGCAATGATCTGGAAACCTTTCCATCTGCTATCTTGAAGATGACCTCGCTCGAGGAGTTGGACCTCGGACAAAACAAAATCACCCAGTTGCCGGATGAAATTGTTGCGCTGACGGCGTTGCGCCGACTCGACCTCGATAGCAATCTGCTCATAAAACTTCCCGACGGAATCGGTGACATGAAGAGTCTCAAAACCCTCATTTTGAACAAATGTAAAATTCCGCTGGAAGAGCAGAAACGGGTTCGCGACGCTTTTCCGGATCCAGTCGCGGTTCACATCGCCTTTTAGCGCAAAAGGGTTGAATGACGAGGAATTACGAATTATGAATGACCCATTGAGACCGCAGACAGATCCCTGTACGTCCCGCGAGGGACAGGCCATGGTTGAATTTGTGATTTGCCTCGTTGGGATTTTGATCGTCGCCGCAGGACTTCTGCTTGTGGCTGACCTAACTCGCTCCGATACCGATACGCTCGTGACAGCAACAGGATCGGCGATTTCGGATGCGATGTCCCTTTCGATTGCTTCATCATTTTCGCCTGTCGAAGACTGGGACGAGGGGAGTGATGGCATGCGGCATACGAAGGACGACCGTGCACTGAGAGGTAACTTTGACAGGATCAGAAATCGTGTCACGTCCTACACGGCGCCAGACGGCGATTGGTCCGGGACACGGCGCGCTGACGGATCCTCTATTGAGTATGATGACATTGTGCAGTTCAATGATGGCGTGTTAGTCGCATCAGTTCTTCACTTCATGCGTGCGAAGGACGAGATGACAGTTGAAACGCTTCCCGTCATGCAGTCGTTGATGGGTCTGCCGGTGGAGATCACCGTTCGCAATGAGGTTTGGATGCCCGCCTTAGGAGGGCTGTACTGATGCAGGGTCTTTCACGTTTCTGCGTCTTTTTTTTGTGGGTTACGTTCGCGCTTCTGTCCACACCCGTTGAGGCTCGTGTGTTTATGAAGATTCGCGGCGATGCAGACGTTGTCATGAGCTCCGGTGGCGGATCCAAGGTTTACGAATCTGACATCGAGGTCAACGGCCGCTCGGCAACCCTGCGCGTGTACGGCTTCAAGGAGGGCTCCGAGATGGTGGGTGCTACTCTACTCAGGCGTTTCGATCTTGATGCTTCTGCCATGCTCGAGGGCGCGATGGTGAAGCTTCCGAAGCAGTTTGGTGCGGCTTGGCTTTTTGTGCTTCCCGGCATGACAGGCGATGTGTCGTCGGCCATTCTCATCGAGTCGAGAGAAGGGTTTGCCTCGGGGACGCCCCAATGGGTTTTCCCCGAATTGCCTCAACCGCCGGGATTTAGCGCGGAGTTTTCAGCGGTGGATAAAGAATCTCGGTTCGTTATGTGCAGCGGAAGCTTCGGAATGCCAGCCTCTGCCGCCCTCAGCGTGATGCGGGGGATTTTTGAACGGGATGGCTGGGTGACCGCAACGCCAGCGAAGGATAAGGTGTCGTCCCTGCTCTTTGCGAAAGGAGATAACGTGGCACTCGCTTGCACGATTCCCCAAGAGAGCGGAAGCTCCCTACTCGTTATGAAAAGTCGGCGGTAAAATGAGATAGAACGATGGGGGCAGGGCTCGGGACAGCTTCATAGCAGGCCTTGCCATCGATGACGTC
>JBBQIY010000151.1:0-5569 GCA_038325415.1 Kiritimatiellia bacterium | reverse complement strand
ACCTGCGACCTCTTTCTCTGCGGCGTTAACGCGGTTACCACGAGTGGCGAAATCGTCAACATTGACGGCGTCGGCAACCGCGTTGCGGCGTCCCTCTACGGTCCCACAAAGATCATTATGGTCGCTGGACGAAATAAAATCGTTGAAGGCGATGTGGCCGATGCCCTCCGTCGCGTCAAAGCTTATGCCGCCCCTGCCAACTGTGTGCGCCTCAATAAAAATACACCGTGTGCCAAGACGGGTGCCTGCGCGGACTGCAATTCGCCAGACCGCATCTGTCGGGTCACGGTTATCCTCGAGCGCAAACCCAGCCGAAGCGACATCACGGTTCTCATCGTGAACGAAGACATGGGATTCTGATGGTTGACGCGCACCCGATTACGGGTGGGATTCAATTTAGTTGAATCCCACCAAGAATACAGAAGTCAGGAGTCAGAATACTGCATTGATTCTCAACACGTTATGCACAGTTGCAACCTTCTTCCGTGGTGTCACGAGAACAGAGACATGAATTATTTCGCCTAAATTGGCGTAAGTGCTTGATTTCCAGCTTCTGACTCCTGTCTTCTGACTCCTGTGGGCGACAAACTATGTTGACGCCCACCCCCCGATTACAAAAACGCCTTTACCCTCTTGCGTTAGCATCCTGTTTTTGATAAAATTACGCTTTATTCATAAAAGTTGGGGTCTCTACATATCTGTGCAAAGCTTCCCCGAAAATTCATTGGGTCTCCTCGATTCGTGTCCGTTCAGTATGCTTAAGGCCGTTTGAATTGAACAGAACTGCTTGCACAGGCAACAAGATATCAATCAGATCAGGAGTTTATAATGCCACTAAAAGCAATGATTTTCATCGATGGAAGCTGGTTCTACCATAGTCGCCAAATTCTCTTCGACTTGAAAGATGAAACTGGATTTGAAATCGACTATAAGCGATTACCGCTTTTAATCGGTGACTGGCTCAGCGAGACCTTAGTCTCCGAGGTCGACGTTATCCGCACCTGTTATTTCGGAACGCTTTCCCTTAACAAATCCGGCTACAACCCCGTCAAGCAACGAACGTTTTACCAGTTTTTGCAAGACGACTGCGGCTTCACCGTCGACGTTCTCGAAATGGACCACAAGCTTGAGCATGGTGTCAGCGACGACCGCCGCGTTGGCGTCGCCCTCGCCTCCGCCATGACGCACTTTGCCGCCATTCCCAATGTCTACGATATCGGCGTTCTTGTCGGCGGGAGCTCCGACTACCGTCCATTGATCAAGCGTGTCCGAGACTCGTGGGGAAAACGCACCATGTTAGTCGCCATGAAAAATACCGATCAACGCCAGGTCACGAGCCCGACGCTGCTTGCCGACGCGTCGTTGTTTGACTCGCCTTCGCTTTTTCTCGACGATCACATCGACGAAATCCGCCTCGCGCGCAAAGACATACCCAGAAGTTGCAAGGCTTGCGGACAAACGGAGGTCACAACATGGGCAGGAGAAGAATTTTACTGCTCAAAATGCCGTTCCGACCACCACCGTCGGGTTCGCACGTGCGATACCTGCGGGCGTGAGGAAGAAACCGCTTGGGATAAAGACTATTTTTACTGCTCACAATGCAGAAAAGAATTTAGAAAGACAGGTGGTACTCGTGCCGAAGAAGCAACCGTTAAAACAGAAATCTAACGAAGAATCCCGCAAGGAACCGATCTCGATCGGGTTCGTCTCGCTCGGATGCCCGAAAAACCTTGTGGATCTGCAGGTGATGGGAGCTGAACTCCATCAAGCAGGCTTCAACATTGGGGTCGATACCGACGAGGCAGACGTGGTCTTGGTCAACACCTGCGCCTTTATCGAAGATGCACGCGAGGAAGCCATCTCGTCCATACTCAGCGCCTGCGAACTGAAGAAGAACGGCAAGTGCAAGGCGGTCATCGTCTCCGGTTGCCTCCCACAACGCTATCGCGACAAGATCATGAAAGCATGCCCCGACGTCGATGCCGTGATTGGCGTAGACGATTTGGAGCGCATTCCCGAGATCGTCCGCCAGGCCTACAACGGCAGTAGCGGCGAAAAAATCATCGCGGTTTCGACGGATACGCCTTCGCATCTTTACACTTCCAAAATTCCGAGTCTCGTCCTCACGGGCGGCCCTTTCGCCTACTTGAAAATTGCGGAGGGTTGTCAGCACGCCTGCGCGTTCTGCGCCATTCCTGGAATCCGCGGTAAGCTGCGCTCGAAGAACATCGATGAAATCGTGACGGAGGCCAAGGCCATTCTCCAAGAAGGCATCCGCGAAATCAACATCATTGCGCAGGATGTTACCAGCTACGGCACCGATCTGAAAGACGGCACCTCGCTTGCCGCCCTGCTCCGCAAACTCGATGCGCTGGAGGGCGACTTCTGGATCCGACTCCTTTACGGATACCCTGGGATGGTCACCGACGAGCTACTCGACGTCATGGCCTCAAGCCGCCACATCTGCCACTATCTCGACATTCCCATCCAGCACAGCCATCCCGACATTCTCCGCGCGATGCTTCGCGCGGACACCGTCGAACGCGTCCCCGAAATGGCAGAACGCCTGCGGTGTCGTATCCCCGACGTCGTCGTGCGCACAACCTGCCTCGTCGGCTTTCCCGGCGAAACCGAAGCGCAATTTAACCATCTGCTCGACTTCGTCGACCAAGTCAAATTCGACCATCTGGGTGCATTCGCCTTCTCTCCCGAAGAAGGAACCCCCGCCTTTGATATGGATGATGATCCCGATGATATCGTCGCGGAAAGCCGTCGCCGAAAAATCATGAAGCGCCAAGCCAAAATTGCGAAGAAAAGGCTTGCTGGCCTGGTGGGAACTGTGACACGCGTGTTGCTGGAAGTCCCACCCGAGGAAGACGATGGCTTGTGGGAAGGTCGTAACTACGGACAAGCCCCCGACGACATCGATGGCGTCTCATACATCCGCGATGTCCCCTCCGAAGCCCAGTCTGGCGATTTTATCAACGTCAAGATCATCGGTAGCGACGACTACGATCTCGTCTGTGAATATCAAGCATCATGAAAAAAAAGTCCCGCCACAAGATCATCAAAACAGCCATCGATTATCCGCAAAGCGATCAATACGCCAGCCGGATGCGTTGTCTTCAAATGACCGACAATAAGCACGCCGAAACGGCTGAAATCTTTTCCCGGCTGATCGCGGGCTATGGGACGGTGGACAGCTCCGACACCTGGGCACCTCGTGGACCCGAGGCACCCGCTGAGATCCGGATCGACGAGGTCACGGGATTTCTCCGATCGCCCGACCACAAAGCCGAACTCCGCAACTGGTGGACAGCCGAAGTTGTGGGTACTCGAACGCCGACTTGGGATATTGCCAGCTCGTGCACCATCAATGGCGTCAAAGGGTTGTTGCTCATCGAGGCTAAAGCGCATATCGGCGAGCTCAATAGCGATCATTCGGGGTCGCGAGAAAAACCGATTCTCGCCCAGATCAAGAAAGGGTTTTCCGATTCTACGGACGCATGGAACGATGCCTTGCACGAGTACGCCGATGCGCGCGGCTTCAAACTCTCACACAACGTCAAGCTGTCAACCGATTCTCATTTCCAACTCTGCACCCACTTTGCCTTCGCGTGGAAACTCGCCGATATGGGCGTGCCCGTGATCCTCGCCTATCTCGGTTTTCTCAATGTAACCGAACTCGAGGATGAAAATAGGCTTATTTTTAGAAGCAAAGAAATGTGGAATAAGTGCGTTTTCGAGAAAACGAGCAAACCGCTTCCCGAGGAGATCTGGGACGCTACCTTCCATTTCAACGGCACACCCTTGACGGTTCTGCGATGCACCGCAACCATCGAGCTTCCTGAACCGACGGGTCATCAGTTCTCAGCAACACATCCTTGAAGAACGCCATGACGAAGCCCTCCTTTTCGCAAGCAACTAACGCGTTGAGCAAAGCCGCGCCATCCGCGCTACGAAACCTCGAGCTCAGCGCTGACCAGTATCGTCTTGTTCTGGATTCGCTCTCGGAGGGTGTTTGTACGGTTGACAGAGATTGGAAGATTACGAGCTTTAACCTCTCCGCACAGAAAATCACTGGTATTCCGTCAACCGAAGCCCTTGGACTTTCATTCGAAGATTTGTTCAAGTGCGAATTTCATCAATGCAAAAAGATTCTCGGTGGAATCATGTCAGCCGGTTCATCCGTCCATGAAGTCTCCACCGTCATCACCGACCGGCACGGGAAGCATATCCCCGTTATCCTAAACGCAACGCCGTTGCTCGA
Organism: Kiritimatiellia bacterium; assembly: GCA_038325415.1. Classification (GTDB taxonomy): domain Bacteria; phylum Verrucomicrobiota; class Kiritimatiellia; order RFP12; family UBA3636; genus JBBQIY01. The sequence goes on along the minus strand of JBBQIY010000151.1, from coordinate 1,299 downwards.
CGCCGAGGGATCTATTGTCGGGCTGGTCGCAACCTTCAGCGATAACCGTTCCATCGAGGCCCTGCGCAAAGAGCTGCAACACTCCTTTCTTGCCAAAGACATCGTCAGCAAAAATGCCGCGATGAAGCGCATGCTGGAAATCCTCCCGGCTGTTGCCGACAGTGGAAGCTCCGTCCTCATCCTCGGCCCCAGCGGAACCGGAAAAGAATTGCTTGCGCGCGCCATTCACCTGAGTAGCCCGCGCAAAGACAAACCCTTCGTCGCCGTCAATTGCGGTGCGCTTCCCGATAACCTACTCGAGTCAGAATTATTCGGCTATAAGAAAGGTGCGTTCACCGATGCCAAGGCCGATAAGCTGGGGCGCTTCGCCCTCGCAAATGGCGGTACCATTTTTCTGGATGAAATCGGCGATACCTCGCCCGCCATGCAAGTGAAGTTGTTGCGCGTCCTCCAAGAGCACGTGTTCGAACCGCTCGGAGCGACGCACCCCGTGCCATGCGATGTGCGCTTGATCTCAGCTACGAACAGCGATCTCAAACGCCGTGTCGCAGAAGGAACCTTCCGCACAGACCTTTTCTATAGAATCAACGTCATTTCGTTCGACCTGCCTCCTCTCTCTGAACGACGCGAGGACATTCCGTTGCTCGTCGAACACTTTATCGAAGTTCTCAACGCCGAAAAAGGGCGAAAAGTTCGTGGAATCTCTAGCGAGGCCATGTCACGACTGATGCGTTATGACTACTCGGGGAACATTCGCGAACTTCGCAACATCATCGAACACGCCTACATCCTTTGTCGATGCGATGAACTCCAAGAGCAATGCTTGCCGCAAAATGTTATCGCTGCAACCAACCCTTCCGATCCCACCGCCCAACAAAACGTTAACCGCAACGACGCCAGCCTCGCCCCCTTGAGTACTGATCAAACCCGCTACGTTAACCTGCGGTTGTTGACGGAAGATGAGGAAAAAAAACTTGTTGGCGAGACCCTTCGGGACAATGGCGGTCGCCGATCGGAAACGGCAAAACGTCTTGGCATCAATCCCTCAACGCTCTGGCGGAAAATGCAGAAGCATGGCATCTCATAGATTGTACCACGTTTTTGATCGTAATCGGCCAGCGACAGCGACCCCTCTCTTTTGGGTGGGATTCAACTAAATTGAATCCCACCAAGAATACAGAAGTCAGGAGTCAGAATACAGCATTGATTCTCAACACGTTATGCACAGTTGCAAACTTCTTCCGTGGTGTCACGAGAACAGAGACATGAATTATTTCGCCTAAATTGGCGTAAGTGCTT
>JBBQIY010000150.1:0-5584 GCA_038325415.1 Kiritimatiellia bacterium | reverse complement strand
GACAAAATAATTCATGTCCCTGTTCTTGCGACACCACAGAAGAATGGCGAAACTGTGCGTAACATGTTGAGAATCAATGCTGTATTCTGACTCCTGACTTCTGGGTTCTGGGTGGGATTCAACTAAATTGAATCCCACCCGGCTTCTCGCAGATACGGATATTTCACTTTGTTTTTGTTTGCCATTGCTGTATCCTTTGTGATGTTTGTTGTAATTGATGAGGTGTAGTAGCACTACAAAAGCAGGAGCGCAAGCTAAAGTAGCACTACAAAAAATAAAAGGGAGTTACGATTATACCCAGAAGCCGTCTTCGGCCGCACCGCGCTTGAGCCAGTTGGCATGGACGGTGGCGTTTGAGGGTGCTGAAAGATTGAAGGTTTCGTTCGTGACCACGGAGGTCAATGCGAATCCGGCGAGTCGCTGGTTCTCGGTGAAGTCGAGTCTGGAGGCTATTTGAGAGAGAGGGTTTTGCAGAGTCTGAGCCGCGTCCATAACAAGTGTATGCGCAGCGGAAGCGGAGTAGCGGCTGGCATCCGGTGAAAGGTTCTGCTGAGGCTTGAGACTTCCGTTAACGACCGCGATGAAAAGGGCTCCCGCGACAGCCGCCTGCACGAGGGCCGACTGTTTTCTGAAGTGTGTTTGATCTTGCGTGAACTTCTGGGAACGGAGAGTTCTTCGAATGACAACGGTGATCGCTAAGGCTGAGCAGGTTACAAAAATCACGCTTCCAACGTCGGCCATGTCAGTAGCGTTCGACTGCGGATGGCGGTAGTCCGGAATCCGTTGAATCGAGGTGAATGAACCGTTGTCGTTTGCAAAATTGGAGAGATTGTTCTCTTCGTTCATGTTTTACCTCAACAGCAAGATAACAATATACACATCTACCGAGGCCATTGTGGATATGACTGCAACAATAACGAGGAAACGTTTTTGGGATGTCCATTTTTTCGGCATCAGGATTTTCATGACACTTGCGTACCTTTGTATTGTACATTTCGCAAAACTGTGACAATCCTAGCACAGTCGTTTTTTGGAAGCAAACAGAAACTCTTGAACAGCAATTTCACACGGATCGAAAGGAAAAAAGCCCTTGAGGAACGCGCGCTGAACGTGTTATCATCAGCTTTTTATTTAACGGGATCAAATCAAAGTAGGAATCGGGTAATGGGAACGGAAGCGGCAATCGGATTGGGATCCAATATCGGCGACAGGCTGGCGCATCTTGCTTTGGCCATTGCCAAAATAGAAAAAATTGATGGCGTAAAATTGCTGGCCAAGTCGTCTGTCTACGAAACCGAACCCGTTGACGTTCCCACTGAATTTGCTGTCCAAAATTTTCTCAACGCCGTTGCCCTCTTTGATGTCGACCTTGATGTCGAGGCTTGGTCCGATGAAATTCACGCAATCGAGGCAGACATGCTCCGTGTCCGTGGCAGTGTCCGGAATGTGCCACGAACCATCGATCTCGATCTTCTCTACTTCGGTGACGTGGTGATGAATCGACCCCACCTTCACCTGCCCCATCCGCAATGTACCTCCCGCCGATTTGTTTGCCAGCCTCTCTGCGAACTTCGGCCCCATCTCATTCTGCCGAATGAAACGCAGCCAATTGCCGAAATTCTCACCAGACTTCCTTTGTCGCCAGTGGTTGCGCTGTTCGTTGAAACGTGGTAGCTTCGATACACTGGAAGATAGAGTTCACCACGGAGGCTCAACGCGGAGAAGAGGCATAGAGAGAAATTATGAATTTCGAATGATGAATTATGAAGCGGACGAGCAGACGCTCGTCCCTCCCCTTTTCCACTTGCCACTCACGACTTCTTGGTTCGACAAAGTTCGCGACAAAACTCGCGACAAAGGTAGGGAACTACCAACTTACACAGGAGCACGGACATTCCTGTCCGTGAATGAAAACGGGTTGGAAAACCCGTTCTCCGTTCTAGCGACTAGCGACTTCTTTTTCTAACGGGGTATAGGGTGTCCCCATCGGAAACTACGCACTACGCCTTCTCCCCAAACCGTCTCTGCATCGAGCGTGAGACATCGGGAACTGAGTCGACAAGCGACCTTGTGAACTCGGTCTGGGGCGTAGCGAAGAGCACCTTCGGATCGCCTTGCTCCACGATGTTCCCGTCGTTCATGACGAGCGTCGAGTCGCAAATGCAGCGAACAACCGCAAGATCATGAGCAATGAGGATGAGCGTCAATCCAGTCTTGTCGAGCAAACGGCGGAGCATTTTTAACATCTGTGCTTGCACGGCGACGTCAAGGGCCGAGACGGGTTCGTCTGCGATGAGTAGCCGGGGATTGACGGCAAGGGCTCGTGCGATGCCAATGCGTTGTCGCTGGCCGCCACTGACTTCATGCGGGAACCGTTGCATCAACTCAGATGAGAGTTCAACATCGTCCAAGAGCTTTCGAACGCAATCGTCAATCTCAGTTTCTGTCGAGAACTCGTTTCGTCGGTGAACCTCTAAAACTTCCCGGACTGCACTGCCGATACGGATGCGCGGATTGAGGGCACCTAACGTATCTTGAAAAACCATTTGAACGTCGCGGCGATACTGCCGACGCTCGACATCGTTCATGCCAAGAATATCGCGACCTTCGAAAAGAATACGTCCAGAAGACGGCTTCTCAAGTCCAACAATCGTCCTCGCAATCGTGGTTTTTCCGCACCCACTTCCGCCCACAATGCCAACGCATTGTCTGGACGAAATTGAGAAACTAACATTCCGAACCGCCAGTTTCGGCGGGTGCCCTGGATAGACGACCGAGAGATCCTGAACTTCAAGCATGGCATCTTGCGGATTGCTCACCACGTAAACTCCAATCCATCGTAAGCCGGGCGGATAGATGCGGGGAGTCGACGTTCCAGTTCCGCATGCAGGATGTCGTGACCGAGATGCGTGAGAAAGCCACGGGCTACGCCGCTGGCTTCAATGGCTCTGACAGATTGCTCAATGGTGAGATGGCTCGGATGCGGTCTATCACGAAGGCCGTCAATCATCACCACGGCGGAGCCAGCCATAAACGCCATCAGTTCTGGGGTGACTTCACTACAATCAGGTGCGTAAACGAAGGAACGGCCTTCGTACTGTACTTTAAAAGCGGAGGAGGATTCCGGTCCATGCGGGATGATACATGAAGTCACGGTAAAAGGGCCAATTTGAAGGGGAGCATCCCCTATTTCAACAAAATCGATTTTCGGTCTATAAAGCGCTTTTTGCTCGGGAGGAGGCACATAGATATAGCTGAACATCTTGCCAACCCCGTTGATCGTAAATGCACGCGCATACGCTGGGATACGTGATTTTTGCAAGGTGTTGAACTGGCGAATCTCATCGAGACCGAGGATATGATCCGCATGGGCATGCGTGATCAGAACGGCATCAACCCGAGAAATCCCAAAACGGAAAACTTGTTGCCGAAAATCTGGAGGTAGATCGATTTGAAGCGCGAACGCACCGCAGGTCAAATGAATACCCGTGCGCAAGCGATTATCTCGAGAATCGGCCGATTGACAAACAGGGCACTTACAGCCGATGATCGGAACCCCCGTCGAAGTGCCCGATCCCATAACCAGAACATTGGGCATATCGCGCTCCATCATGCAATCCACACTTTCCGTTCGGGGTCATAGCAAGACCGAGATTGCTTGGGCGCCGGGGGGCATCGCCAGCCGACTGCGATGATGAACCCAATGGCGGCAAGCGAACTCACAAGATTGCTACCCCCGTAGCTCAGAAACGGCAACGCGAGCCCTTTGGTCGGGAGAAGACCCGTCACAACCGCGAGATTCACGCCGGCGCAAAGACCGACATGAAGCGTCATCCCAAAAGCAAGGAGTCTGGTAAAGGGCGTCTGAGCTCGAAGGCTGATCCACGTCCCGCAAAATACGAGGAGCCAAAAAAGAATGAGACACGTGATCGCCACGATGAAACCCAATTCTTCTCCGATCATCGCGAAGACGAAGTCCGTATGGTTTTCTGGAAGGTAATCCTGTTTAAAAACGCTGTTCCCGAATCCGACCCCCTGAAGTCCGCCAGCTTCTAGCGCTGAAATTGACTGCCGAAGTTGATAAGAATCGTCTTCGTTATGCGTGGAAGCGACGGCTTCGACTTTCCAGATTGCCGTGACGCGACTCCAGCGTTCGGGATCCCTTAAAATCATGATGGAAATGATAACCAAACCGAGAACGGCGAAAGGCGCAAGGTGTTTAAGCTTCGCGCCCGCCACCCACATCAGCGGTGCAACGACAGCGCAGAGCATAATGGCCGAACCGAAATCTGGCTGTGTGAGAAATCCAATGCAAATGATGCCAAGCCCCACCATCGGAATCAGAACCCCTTGCTTGAAATCGTTGTTCAGGCACTCCGGTCGACCCTGCCACCACGCCATGAGAATAATCGCCACGATTTTAACGAATTCAGACGGCTGAAGGGTGAAGCCTAAGAGGTAGATCCACCGTGTCGACCCCTTGGTGCTTCTGCCGATGACCGGCATATGGACAGAAAGAAGCGCGACGACGACAAAAAAACAGAGAAACACCGCAACATCTTTACGCGCCCAGATTTCGGGGTTGATGGCGGCGATAAAGATGCAGGCCACCAGTGCAATTCCGAAATACTGGATTTGCTGAACAAGGAAATGAGTCGGATCGCCATTCAGACTCATTCCCTGAACATTACTGATACTAGCCTGCACACTAATACCGAGACCCACGAGTCCCAGTACAATAATAGCCAGGATTGCGGTCACCCATTTCATCGGCAGTCGCGATCTCTTTAGTTGCCTTGAACAGCAGGAATCTTGATGACAGAACCAGGAACGAGATTCGACCCAGTCATGTTATTTTCGCGACGAATGTCCAAGGGGCGAACGTTGTACTTAAGGGCAAGTCCGAAAACGTCTTCACCTTCCTGAACGGTATGCGCTTTGGTTGCAGTGCTGGCTGCAGCGAGAGGCTTGTCAACTGCGGTGATAACAGGCGTTGCAACCTGTTTGGCCTCGATCAAGGATTTAGGGGCGGCATCAGACGTTGTCATCCCGACGAGTGCGTCAAGACCAGCGGTAGATTCCATCGTGTCGATCGGCTCGACAACGGGTGTCTCGCTCTTGACTTCAGGTTTCACAGACGCCGTCGGTTTATCGGAAGCGGTTTTAGTGGTATTCTCCGCGACACGGGACGATGAAGATTTGTTCACACGGAGCTTCTGTCCGACACGAACCATGTTGGCATTTTTGATGCCGTTCATCGCCATAAGATCAGAAGTTTTCATGCTATGCTTCGCCGCGATTTTGCTGAGCGAATCGCCCTACTTGTAGCAACGGCATACATTGGCAACAAGGACACGTTGTTTAAAGCATACAAACGTGCGATGAAATCAGACTACCGCATGTTCGCCTACGGCGACGCAATGATGGTTATCTAAGTCGTGTTGATGTGGGACCCCAGACAGGGCATGGACAATTAAAGGAACGCACATGTCGAGTTTTGCAGACTTACAAGACGTCATGCATAAGGCCTCCGATCTCGGAGCTGCAGCGGCTGTGCTTGGATGGGATCAGGAGACGTATATGC
>JBBQIY010000149.1:0-5596 GCA_038325415.1 Kiritimatiellia bacterium | reverse complement strand
AGCATGTCGCGCAAAAATCTAGCATTGACTGAATTTTATCAATATGTTACTTTTTCTGCATGGTTTTAATCCTCAAAAAGCTTTTGGTCATATTAGCGGTGGCAGCATTTTTTCTGCCTGCCGTTCTGGCCATTGATTGTGGAGAAGACCATCAAAGCGAGTGTACCGAGCTCTGTGTTTGCATTTGTCATGAAGCAATGTCGCAAACAAAGCCCGAGGCTGTGTTCTGCGTAATTAGCTTTGAAAGATCGCACAATCGTCCAACAGACGATATCTTCGGGGGCAGGATGTTGCTTGCCGATGTTTTCCGCCCCCCCATCTGCGCCTAACGGGCTTATGCCCGTCTCCCCCACTCCGTCCTGAACGCGCTGGCCTTCCGCCGACGCGATGACGTGAGTTTTTACGGCATCTTTCGCAGATAAATTAAAACAAGGAAAACAAATGACAGGCAGTATTCGACTTGCCCGCCTGGTGTTTACGCTGGCGACCACCGCCACCGTTTCCATCGGTGCGGAGATCAAAAATGAGCAGAAACAGGTTCGAGACCCGCTCCCACTGGAGCGTGATCTTCCGAGTCTGGAAAAATCGGTATCTCTGGCACCACCGCCGGGAGAACCGCGAACCGAATCCGAAAATGTGCTAACGCTTCAACAAGCACTCGAATTAACGATCCGGTTGAATCCTGAACTAGCAGCTTCTGAACAAGAAGTTCTCGCGGCTGAGGGTCTGGTGCGGCAAAGCAGAACGCGCCCAAACCCCGAACTCGAATTGGAGGTCGAGGATTTCGGTGGCACCGATTCCCTGAAGGGGTTTGATGCAGCCACAACAACCGCACGCATCAGTCAGCCTTTTGAGTTGGGTGGCAAGCGAAGTCACCGAGAGAACGTGGCGAAAGCAGAAGCTCGTCTTGTTGACTGGGACTATGACGAGACACGCCGCAACAAGCTCGCAAAAACCAAACGCGACTTCGTCAACGTCCTCGCCGCACAGGAAAAGGTTGTGCTGACCGACTCCTCCCTCGCGCTGGCGGAAGCCCTGTTGATGACGGTCGACGCGCGCGTTAAAGCCGGAAAGGTTCCCGAACTCGAATGGAACAAAGCGACCGTCGAAGTGTCGTTTGCCCGCATCGAACGAGACCGTGCCACGCGCGAACTTGAGATTGCCCGCAAGCGTCTTGTGGCGAACTGGGGTGGCGGAACGCCGCGTTTTCTCAACGCGGAAGGTTCGCTCGGACTTATCCGAGACCCGGGCGCGGCGGAAGCTCTGGCCGCAACGCTCGACCTTACACCGGAGGTGGCTCGTTGGACTGATGCGCTCGCCGCTAGCCAAGGTGAGCTCGCTTTGGCTAAAGCTCAGCGTACGCCCGACATCACCTTGAGTGCTGGGGTCAGCCGATCCGAAGAGGATGGCTCGTTCTCTCTGATCGCGGGTCTCTCCGTGCCGCTCCCTCTGTTTGATCGCAACGTCGGTAATGTTGAAGCGGCCTATCGCAACACGCTGAGTGTCGAACACAAACAGCGGATGGCGCGTCTGGATGCGGAAACAGCCTTGGGCGACATCCTTGGGCAGATCGAAACCGCGAGAACCGAAGCCGTCGCCATTCGAGACGCGCTACTGCCAACCGCCCAGCAGGCGTTCGACTCTGCAGAAGTCGGCTACCAGGAAGGGAAGTTCGGTTTTCTCGATGTGCTCGACGCTCAGCGAACGCTCAATGAAGCGAGGACTCGGCAACTGGATGCCACCACTGCCTACTATCAGGCCATGATTGATCTGGAGTGCCTGACAGGAGCTCTGGTCGTCACTTTTCACGAACAACTTTCGCCCACTGAAAACTAGGAAACACTTTTATGAACTATAAAAAATGGATGATTGCTGTATTCGTCTCGCTTGTCGCCGGGACTTCCTTTTATGCCGCTGAACACAGCGAAGCAACGCATGACGAACAAGAAGAAAACGGACTTCATCTGACCCCAGAACAGCGCCAGCGCTTCGGCATCGTGCTCAGCACCGCCGGTGCGGGGACGCTGCGCAATGAAATCCGGCTGTCGGGAGAAATATCCTTCAACGAAGATCACCTCTCGCACCTCTCGCCCCGTGTAGCGGGGATTGTCCGGAAAGTTCACAAAACGATTGGGGATTCAGTCAAGGCAGGCGAGGTTCTTGCCGTCATCGATAGCCGGGAGCTGGCGGACGCGAAGGCCGATTATCTTGCCGCCAAAGCCCGTGCAGCCCTCGCCGAAAAAACCCAGCTCCGCGAACAGACCCTGCGGGAGAAAAAGGTCACTTCAGAACAGGAGCTGTTGAATGCCGAGCAGACGCTCGCCGAAGCACAGATCACGCTGCGCTCGCTGGAGCAGAAACTTCACGCACTCGGTCTGCCCGAACAGGTCGTGACCGCTCTCGACGATCAACACGGCGAAGCCATCACGCGCTACGAAATCTATTCGCCTATTGACGGGATCGTCACAGCCAAACACATCTCCCTAGGAGAAAGCCTGGAAGCCGATGCGGACATTTTTACGATTGTCGATACAGGCAGCGTCTGGATTAACCTCGCCGTCCATACCCGCCACCTGACCTCTGTCCGCAAAGGAAATGAAGTGCTGGTGCGCAGCGATCATGACGAGGTCGAGCAGCTCGGACATGTCGCCATGGTTTCGCCCTTTGTCGATAAGATGACCCGGTCGGCAACTGCACGGGTCGTCTTGGACAACGCTCAAGGCCGCTGGGTGCCGGGAACCTTTGCGACTGGCTTCATCACCGCATCGACGGACGAGCTTTCCGTTGTCATTCCTCGCAGTGCCGTGCAGAGCATCGAAGGCCGCGACGTGGTGTTCGTTGAACACGAAGGCGAATTCGAAATAACGCCAGTTTTGCTCGGACGTTCTGATTCTAAATCTGTCGAAATCAAATCCGGTCTTACGGCTGGCACTCCATACGTTTCCGAAGGTGCATTCGAACTCAAAGCCACGGTCGTCACATCCGCGCTCGACTCCCATGCCGGACACGGTCATTAAAAAGGAAACCCCTAACCATGATTGACAAAACCATTCAGGCGGCATTGAAGATGCCCGCCCTCGTCATCATCGCAGTCCTCGCCCTCCTCGGCATCGGCGTTTACCAATATCAGCGGATGCCCGTCGATGCTTTTCCGGACATCTCGCCCATTATGGTGCCGATCTTCGCAGAAGGCCATGGCATGGCTCCGGAAGAGATCGAGCGACTCATCACGTATCCCATTGAGTCCTCCATGAACGGCCTGCCCAATGTTACGCAGATCAAGTCCACTTCAGCATTTGGCATGGCCGTGATCTACGTCTACTTTGAGGACAGCACGGACATCTACTTCGCCCGCCAACTCGTTGCTGAGCGGCTGGCCAGTGTGACTGCGTCGCTTCCCAAGACGGATGAACCTCCGTCGTTAGGACCCATCTCAACGGGACTCGGCCAAATCTTCTTCTACTATTTAGAGGCGGATGCAAGCCAAGTCGACACAGAAGGAAAGCCATTGGACACCTGGCTTCGTGAACTGAACGATTGGGTTGTCAAGTTCCAGCTTCAGACCGTACCTGGCGTCACCGAAATTCTCTCTGCTGGCGGGCACGTTCTGCAATATCAGATCCAAGTCAACCCCAAGGCTTTGCTGAAGTATGACGTGAAGTTGGGGGATCTCGTTGACGCCGTCAGGGCGAACAACCGCAATGTCGGTGGACAGTTTCTTGTCATGGGATCTGAAGAGCATTTGGTTCGCGGCATTGGCTTGCTTGAAGATCTTGACGACATCAGCAACATCCCGGTCAAAGAGGTGGAGGGCCGCCCCGTGCTACTTTCCGATGTCGCAGACATCACGTTCGGGAATGAGATCCGTCGCGGCGTCGCCAGCCGAAACGGCGAACGCGAGGTTGTGACCGGATTGGTGCTCAAGCTCTTCGGGGAAAACACCTCGGAGGTGATCGAGAGGCTCTACGCGAAGATTGAGGACGTCAAAAAATCGCTCCCAGCGGGCGTGACGCTTGTACCTTACTATGAGCAAGCCGACCTCGTCAACAAAGCGACGTGGACCGTGAAAAAGTCCCTGCTGGTTGGCGGTATCCTCGTCATCATCACGTTGGGTGTATTTCTCGGGAATTTGCGTGCGGCGTTCATTGTCGCGATGTCGTTGCCGATTTGTGCGCTCTTCGCCGTGTTGTGTATGGGAACAAGAGGAATCTCGGCCAACCTGATGTCTCTCGGAGGAATCGCCATCGCCATCGGTATGCTGGGCGACGGTGCCACCGTGATGGTGGAGAATATTTTCCGTCATCTAGGGGAACGCCAGAACAGCAAAAAGTCGAAGGCGACTATTATTCTGGAGGCGGCGCGGGAGGTCAGTCGCCCGACCGTCTTTTCGATTGCCATTATCATTTTCGTCTTCGTGCCGCTCTTCACCTTGCAGGGCGTTGAAGGCAAGATGTTTTCTCCCATGGCGTTTACAATCGGGTTCGCTCTGCTCGGATCGCTCCTGGTTGCAATTATCGTCGCTCCAGTGCTCTCGCTTGTCTTGCTCAAGCAGGCACCTTCGAAGGAACTAGCACTAGTAAGACTGCTTAAGTGGACGTACCGACCTGTATTGGCGGGGGTGTTGCGCATCAAGTACCTCGTCATCGCTGTTTCGGTAGCGCTGCTACTGGGCAGCCTTGCACTGGTGCCACGACTCGGGACAGAATTCATCCCGACCCTCGAAGAAGGTTCTATTCTGATCGGTGTCACGATGGCCCCGTCGATTTCTCTTAAAGCGGCCACCAAGCTGGTCATGGAAATGGAGCGGGAAATCGTCACGTTCGCCCCCGTCAAGGAAACCCTCTCGCGCGTCGGACGTCCGGAAGCGGGCAGCCATCCGCATCCTGTGAACTATGCCGAAGTCCACATTGAATTGAAACCGCTTGAAGCGTGGGGGAAGTTTAAGACTAAAGCCGAACTCAGCGAGGCTATTTCGGCCGCGCTGAAACCCTTCCCAGGCGTTCAGCTTAACTTTTCGCAGCCGATTCAAAACGCCTTCGACGAACTCCTGTCCGGAATCAAAGCGCAACTGGCGATCAAGCTCTACGGGGAAGATCTCGACGTGCTACGTACGAAGGCCGAGGAAATTCGCTTCGCCTTAGAAGACGTTCCCGGGCTGGTTGATTTATCGAGCGAACAGAATTTCGGACAGCCTCAAGTTCAGATTGTCGCAAACCGCGAGGCCTGTGCACGCTACGGGGTAACGGTCGACGAGATCATGGAAACCGTCGAGCTCGCCGTTGGCGGCGAGGTTATCGACAATATCTACCTCAACACGCGCCGATTCGGCGTCCACCTCCGGTTCCAGGAAGCCTACCGATCCGATCCCAAAGCGATCGGCGACATTCTGGTTTCAAGTGGCAACGGAAGCGCAATCCCGCTGGCACAAGTGGCGGATATTTGTCTGGTGACCGGGCCCATTCAGATCAATCGCGAAAAGAACCAACGGCGTTGGATCGTACAGGGCAATGTCCGCGGTCGAGACCTCGGGAGCGTCGTTGCCGACATCCAGAAGCGTATTGCGGAAACTGTTTCGCTTCCACCTGGCTATACCGTG
>JBBQIY010000148.1:0-5601 GCA_038325415.1 Kiritimatiellia bacterium | reverse complement strand
GGTGGAGATGCGCTCTTCATCGGCATAGAGAAGCCCGTAAATGCTCATGCGGACACGGCCCTTCACTGAGCTGTTATCTTCAGTTGGCTTCCGAGCGGTGATGATGATGTTGCGGCTTCCTAACTTGCGAATCTGAGCAAGTGCCTCTTCGCTCGCGCCCTCGCCGATCGCCAGCATCGCGATCACGCTGCCCACGCCAAAAACGAGCCCGAGCATCGTGAGCAACGACCGCAACTTATGAAGGAGGAGGTTTTTAACTCCCAGCTTGATATCGCGGCGGAAACGTGAATAATTAAATACCATAATGCGTCACTCCACGCGATCGATAAGACCGTCTTTCATGATCATTCTATGCTGTGCATACGCAGCGATTTCGGCCTCATGCGTCACCATGATAATGGTCTTTCCCATGCGGTTCATTTCTTTCAAAAGACCCATAATTTCTGCGCTCGTTGCGCTATCGAGGTTTCCTGTGGGTTCATCGGCAAGTAGCAGAACAGGATCCGTTGCCAGAGCTCGGGCAATGGCCACCCGCTGCTGCTGTCCGCCAGATAGCTCCGAGGGTTTATGGTTTAATCGATCATCAAGCCCAACAACCCGAGCGAATTTTTTCGCTATTTCTGCACTGCGAGTTTCATCAACGCCTTGATAATAAAGTGGCAACGCAATGTTTTCCGAAACCGTCAACTGAGGGATAAGATTAAAGCTCTGAAAAATAAACCCGATGTATTTCAGCCGGATGTCACTTAGCTCCCCGTCATCAAGCATGCTCACATCACGGTCGTCGAGGAAATACCCGCCAGAGGTTGGTCGGTCAAGACAGCCCAGCAGATTGAGCATGGTACTCTTCCCGGAACCGCTGGCCCCCATGATCGCCCAGAAGCTGCCGCTCTCGAACGAGGCGGTGACGCCCCGCAGGGCATGCACCTGCTGATCGCCCATCGTGTAGACCTTGCAGAGCTTTTCAAAGCGAACAGCGAATTTTACTTTTGAATTCATGATCTTCCCCAGAACACAGACTGAAGACAGACGTGCGTCACTTCGCCGTCGGCGTCTCAACACGTGCGGTTTCACCCGGGATAACCTCGCTTACACGAGTGGGTTTTGAGACTGCTTTGTTCTCAACAGCAGCAAAGTTGTCATCTTCCTTTTTTTCGTTTTCGGAGCCGCGCTCAAGCGTAGCGAGACGTTCGGCTTCAGCGCGCTTTAAAAAATCTTCTCGCGAAGGTATTTTTACGTTTTCAAGCAATTCCGTGGCAGTTCCCGCTATCGAACTGGAAAGCGGTGGAGTGAGCAAAACTTCATCCCCTGCGGAAAGTCCGTTGATAATCCTAACAAATCGGTTGTTGTCGAGTCCGATCTCCACCTGCCTAGGCTCGTCACCGGCAGAGGTCTTCACCCAAACTGCAGGAGTCCTGTCGACGCGGGCCACGCATTGAATTGGCAAATAAAGCGTGTTCGTGTATTGCTCGACGATGATTTCCGCCTGGCAATTCATGCCAGACTTCAGAACATCGCCCCCACCCTCAATATTTAACTGCGTCTTGTAAACCTTCAAGTCGGGATTTGCCCACATCCGCATTCCATCGGGAAGCGGCGAAATTTTGCTAACCGTTCCCGAAAAGGAGCGCCCCGGCACCGCGTCCACGCGAACGCGAACAGGAAGCCCCGGATAAACTTTCTTCAGGTTGCTCTCATGAATATCAATTTCAGCAATAAAAGTGTCGGCAGTCGGAAGGTAGATCAGTTCCTGACGCTCTCGCACTTCCTGCCCTTCTGCAAGGGGCTCCACATTGCCCCAATTATTCTGTGCGCTGGTGGCATAGATAACAAGCCCGTCCATCGGCGCCAGAAGCTTTGCCTTACCGATTTGCTCTTTGAGTTTGACAAGACGCTCCTTGTTCCGATTGAACTCAAGCTCCTTGGCGCGCAGAAACACCTCGGCCTGGACCACATTGGAATTTGCCCTTCTGCGTGTCCGCTCGAATGCCATCGTATTCTGCCGAACGTCGCTCTCCAACTTCGCCACATCACGCTTGTATGTGTAGCGCTGGAGCAAATCGAGATTGCCTTTCGCAGTCTTCAAGCTCAGTTCCGCGCGCTTCCATGACAGCTCATCGCTCTTGAGTTCCGTTTCGGACAGGTACTTCTCCTCATAGAGCTTCTTGGACCAATCATTCTTGTCGCGCGCCCGCTCAAGCTCCTCCTCTGCCAAGGTCACGCTGCCCATACTATCGTTGAGCTTATTGGGATACTCACCTTCTCTATATTTTTCAAGATCTTCAGCCGAAAAGCTCAGTGAAAGCTCGGCAAGCTCAATATCAGACTTGGCCTGATTCTCTACAATTTCAAAATTTTCCTTGGCGGTAATATAGGCCGAATCCGCATTCTGTACGACGATGTCCAACTCGACGCGACGCTCCACGAGCGAGGCCGTATCGATCTCCACAAGCACCTGCCCCTTCTGAACTCGCGTACCCTCGGGGATCAAGTACAGAATCGTAGCCCGGCCTTCAACTTCGTTCTTGATGATGATCTGCTCCCGCGGTTTGATCGAACCCGCCTCGGTGATGTTGATCACAAGCGGCCCTTCAAGAACGGGGCTATAAATCGCACCCGAATCAACGGACTTATTCTCGCCACGATGCAAAAGAAAATAGGTCGCTCCAGCAACTGCCAACACCAACACGATGATTGCTGTTCGCTTCATTTTTTTCATTATCAAACCTTCCATTCTGTTATCCCTCATCCGCCCAATGATCCATCACACGCGAAGACAGGATATTCTTAAAATTACATTTGTTTGTTTACTTCGTCCAGAGCCCCATCGCGTCGAGATCGGTCTCCTGCCAGGTGCCATCAATGGTCACATCCAAGACACCCAGTTCTTTCATCAGCTCAAGCTCGTTCACGCGATAGCCACGAATCACACTGTAGAGCGCATTCTGCGCCGAAAGCAACGCCGCCTGCGCATCCAGAACATCGCGCATTTCTGCGCGTCCCGCCTGAAGCAGAAGATCGTTGTTGCTCACCCGACGCTCGGCAAGCGAAACCGCCCGGAACTGAACGCCCAGCCGCTCACGTTTCTCTCGAAGTTCACGGATGGCGCCCCGAACCGATTGTTTGAGTCCGTCTTCCGCATTCTGATAGGCTCGTACCGCCGCCTCAAGCTGAAAAAGCGTGTTGCGATACATATTCCGCTCACTCGTTCTATCGAAAGGTAGATCCAGCTTTAACAGACCACCGTATTGGGCATCGGACACCTTGAAGTCACCGTTACCTTTCGCCGCAGATCCAGCACTGACGCTCTCGCCGACCGACGCCGAACCGCCCAAAGTCAGCTCGGCACGCAAGCCGTCCTCTGCAATCGCAACATGCCGCTGGGCATCTTCGACCTTATCGCGATAAGTCCTGAAATCTGGCCGAGTCTCGAAAGCAATCTGAATCGCCTGTTCAACACGCCCCTTCAACTCGCCTTCATCAACGGACTCCGGAGCCTTCAAGTTAACTGGCTGACTCGGATCACCGGAGTTATAATCCTCAAATTCCGATTTGGCAAACCGCGCCACGTAATCCTGCAACGCTGTGAGATCCGCATCGGCGAGTTCAATCTTGGCGTCTGGGGGAAGTCCCAAGAGTATCTTAAAGGATTCCAGACTACTTTCGTAGGCCTGTTGCGAACTCACCCAACTGTTGCGAGCACTGAGTTCGCTCTGGAGCGATTGATCGAAGTCCGAAAGCGACATGCGGCTCGCATCCGCCAGCCGACGTGACCGCCTTGTGGAGATGATAATGCGTTTGTAATTTTCCTCTTCGTTGAGCAGAGTACGCTTTGAGAGAAGCACACCGAGATACGCGCTCGCCACATTGACCACAAACTCGCGCTTCGATTGCTCGAAACTCCGAACCTCGTAGACGAGACTCCGCTGCGCTTGCGTCAGCGACTCCATCGTCACCAGTTTCCCCGATCCGCGCAGAAGCGGAATTGAAATGCTCGCATCGGCCACAAGACCCCACGCGGAGTCTTTGTCCCCCGTCAACATTCCGGCCAAATCAACCGCAATCGAACTGACCACTTCCGTTCCATTCTGAAAGGCCTTCGCCATGCCGAGCTTCAATTGATTGTCGTAGCCTGTGGAACGATCGCCATCGGACGAACTGCTGTTAACAGAAGACGACAACAGACCCGAGAAAGTCGTCCTGAATTTGTGATCTTCAAGATCCAGCGCCAGCGCTGTCTTAAACAACGAATCCTTCTGCGACTGGTAATCCCGGCTACTCCGCGCCGCGATTTTCACGGCATCCTTCAGCCCGATGGTCAGCGACTTTGCCGTATCAAATCCCATACGCCCATCTGCGTCATCCGCCTTTAACCGTTCGTCCCCGTCCCAGTGCTCGGTCGTCTTTAAATCTCGAATTCCGAGCGAAGCCGTATCGTTGATCAGCAGACCTTGGTCGAGCAGGAGTCGGCGGCGCAATGTATCAGCAGGCGTCTCAACCACGACCGCTTCAGAGCTTCCTCTTACCGCCTTCTGGGCGACATCGAGGTTGTGCTTCGCACGACGATCTGCCTGATCACGCCACTCGGAAGTTGTCCTGCATCCGTTTAAAAAAACTGCGCCACACAAAGAGAGCATCAGCACGATGGTTTTTCGGCCAAACCAAACACGCCCACACGATGCTTCGCGTGAGTTCTTCTCTTCTTTTGATCTCAGTTGGTTGTTCATGTCGTCGCTTAAAGTGCCTGTGGAATAATTGCGCATTATAAGGAGCCAACGTCAGAATAGCAACAGAAAACAAAAATTATTTATGGTGCAAATCAATGATTCTCAACGAGATGTATACAGTTGCAGTCACCTGAATACTCTTGTGTGCAGGGGGAGTGTGGCCAGATCCCATCCGTGTACTCAGGCACTGTTGCTCCACCATAATCTTGACAAATAATTCAAGATTACATTATCTGGCTCGAAACACCATTTGGAGAAAAACCTCCATGTAATCTTGAATACATTGTCAAGATTACAATAACCGGTGCGAATCCGGAGTCATACGAGGCGAGAACGTCCCTCAGTCGCTCGACATGTAACGACGTGCGGATGCCAAGAGGGGCAAGTGTCACTTGCCCTAAGGTGGACGAGCAGGCGCTCGTCCTTCCACCCAAAACTGATGCTGCTATAATCTTGAAAATAAATTCAGGATTACAATAGAGACGTGCTTCCGCGAGCCTTTATCACATGCATGATAGAGACCACTATATTCAGAAAGGCTTGTTTTGACGAGGAGGAGCGAAAAGACGAATTCCGCCTACCGCACTAAAATCAGGCACTGCAGGTTTGTATTTTTTCTTGTATATCCGTCAGAAGGCGGAGCAGAACTTGCCTTTCATTCTGTGAAAGGCTGCCCGGCATGACTTTCGCGAGCTCTAGGGCTGCTTGCAAGCGCCTTTCGAGAATGTGGCCAGCTTCGTCTCCCGTGTACCCCTCCATAATCTTGACATGGAGACGGTGACGGTGCTCATGGGTGTGTTGATCGAGTTTAGAAAAGAGCTGATTGACATTCGATGTGCCTTCAAGAAGCGTGCAGAGTTCCACACGGCATGCC
>JBBQIY010000147.1:0-5644 GCA_038325415.1 Kiritimatiellia bacterium | reverse complement strand
GACCGACAACAGTTTTATCGTGAACTCAGAGATGTTCTTAAGCCTGATTTATCATGTGACGTGTTATATAAAGCGATGACATTTATGCCAATGACAGATTTGCTTTGGGATTCCGACGAAACAAATCTCGTAGAAGCACTCTATGATCCTTTGCTTGCGCCACGCTTCCGCTACGACGCATTATGGACACTTCAAAAGCGTTTTGGCTGGCCAGCAACTAACACCGTGCCGGAGTTGTGATGCACCGAGTTGTAGCAGGAAGGCTAATGGATTAGACCGGCCACCCGAAAGGAGATTAACTTATGAAACACGTCAGATTTAGTCGATTTGGTCACTTTCGCATCGAATCTAGTGAACACAGCGCAGGTTTCCACCAATACTTCCTGCCAGTCCTCGTGCAGACATCAACAACAACCATATGCTTGAAACTGGTCATTGGCTTCCGTGATCTAAATCAGATTTCGCTTACCTTCAATCTCAAGTTTCTGTGCATGAGGTTTGCCATGTATTAGTTTTTGGGCAGCCGCAGCACTGATGAAATTCATTTGAAACAATAAAAAATAGGCGAGCCCTAAGGCTCACCTATTTTTAGGATACCGATTTAACCGATGAGGATTAGCGGATCTTGTTCGCAGCGCGACGGCGCTCAATGATCTGCTCCGTAACGATGAACGGCACAGCCTCATAGCGCTCAAACTGCATCGTGAACGAGCCACGGCCCTGCGTTAATGTGCGAATGGTGTTGGAATAACCAAACATTTCGCTCAACGGAACCATGGCGGTCACGATCTTCATTCCAGCCTTATCCTGCATCTGCTCAATCCGTCCACGACGTTGGCAAATCGATCCGGTCACCGCACCAAGGTAATCCTCAGGAGCAGTAACTTCTACCGACATGACAGGTTCGAGTAGTTCGGGATGGCCGAGGGTCATCAGCTTCTTGAAGCACTGGCGCGCCGCTTCTTGGAAGGCAAATTCGGAAGAGTCGACATCATGGTAAGTGCCATCGTAAAGTGAAACCTTCATATCCACAACCGGATAACCGGCGTAAGGACCCCGTAGCATCGCCGAGATAATCCCCTTTTCAACGGCCGGAACATATTCGCCTGGGATCGATCCGCCCTTAAGGTCGTTGACGAACGAGAATCCCGTCCCGGGATCCTGCGGCTCAAGTTTGAGGTAGACATGCCCATACTGGCCGCGTCCACCAGATTGCTTGGCGTGCTTGTAGTCACCATGGGTTGCTATTGTCGCCGTCTCGCGATAAGCAACTTCAGGACGACCGACGGTCGCCTCGACACCAAATTCGCGCTTCAGGCGGTCGACAATGATTTCGAGATGAAGTTCACCCATGCCCGAAATGATCGTCTCTTCTGTTTCTTCATCGAAGTTGATAATGAACGTCGGATCTTCTTCGGCAAGTGACTGGATACCGGTGACCATCTTCTCGTTGTCGTTTCGAGTGAGGGGCTTGATGGAAATCGAAATAACCGGTGCTGGGAAGTCGATCGATTCGAGGCGGATTGAACGATCTTTTGTACAGATCGTGTCACCCGTGCGGGTTCGTGAAAGACCCACCACGGCGACGATATCGCCGGCATGCGCTTTGTCCATCGATTCCTGCTTATTCGCATGCATGCGCACGATTCGACCGATACGTTGCTGTTGCTCGCGAGTGCTGTTCCAAACGGTTGCCCCCGTTTCGAGGGTTCCAGAATAAAGGCGAATGTAAACCAACTTGCCCATGTGCTTATCGGCAACAATCTTAAACGCCAAGGCGCAGAAAGGTTCACTATCATCGGCCTTGCGAACTTCGGCTGTCTCGCCAGCCGCAATTTCGTCTGCACTCAGCGTCGCAGTGATCTGGGGAACGTCAAGCGGCGAAGGGAGAAAATCAACAACAGCGTCGAGTAACGTCTGAACGCCCTTGTTCTTGAAGGCGGTTCCGCAGAGGACTGGAACAATCGTTCTTGAAATCGTAGCCTTGCGAATTGCAGGTATGAGCTCCTCTCGGGTGATCTTTTCTCCAGCGAAAAACCGCTCGAGAAGGGCATCGTCAGTCTCGGCTACCTTTTCAATAAGCTGATCGAGCCATTGTTGAGCTTCCTCTTTAAATTCTGCGGGAATCTCCTCCTCGACGACCTTAAGACCCTGTGACTCTTCGTCAAAATAAAGTGCCTTCATCTTTAAAAGATCGATAACACCTCGGAAATTTTCAGACGTGCCAATCGGAATTGTCAGCGGGAGCGGATTCGTCTTGAGGATAGCCTTCATCGATTCAACAACCGAAAAGTAATCGGCACCGACTCGATCCATCTTATTAACGAATGCAACTTTCGGAACTTCGTATTTCTCGGATTGACGCCAGACCTGCTCGGTCTGAGGCTGGACGCCGCCCACGGCGCAGAAGAGAGCGACTGCACCATCCAAAACACGGAGTGAACGTTCCACTTCGGCCGTAAAGTCCACGTGCCCCGGTGTATCGATGACGGTGATTTGATGCTCGCGCCAGAAAGCTGTCGTCGCTGCAGAGCCGATGGTGATGCCACGCTCTTGCTCTTGAATCATGAAGTCCATGGTTGCTGCACCATCGTGAACTTCACCGATCTTGTGCGATTCGCCGCAATAAAAAAGGATGCGCTCGCTTGTCGTTGTTTTTCCTGCATCAATGTGTGCCATGATGCCAATGTTTCTAACCTTGTCTAATTTTACTGTTCTAGCCATGCTGTAGGACCTCTGCCGAATCTCTTAACGAACCTTATTGTCTCTTTCAAATTTCAAATCCAAGGGATCGTATCATAAAACGCCTTAAAAAAACAAGAGTAAACCGCTGAAAGAAAACGGATAAATTTAACGGAACTCTGGATATTTGGAATTGATTTATTTTAGCTCATCAGCTATACTCGGAATCCAAATTTTTTCTTGGTTTGAAACATCTATTTACCTTCTTACGCAAGGCTCTGAAATCAGCACCCTGCCCTAAACATGAAATCTCCCGACATTATTCTCGTTGTTAATGCAGGCTCTTCCTCCCTCAAATTCACATTATATTCAATTTCAAAAGAAAACAAGCGCCTTGCATGTGGCATCGTTGAACGGATCGGCACAGCAAGCGCCAACATGGTCTACCGGAGAGGCGACGGTTTTAAGTCTGAGTCGATCGTTGTCGCTGAAGATCATGCCGTTGCGCTGAAACTGCTCACGCAGTGCCTTGTAGATCCTGAACTCGGCGTGATTTCCTCTCTTCGCGATGTTGATGCCATCGGCCATCGGATTCTGCACGGCGGCGAACTTTTCAAATCCGCTATTGCCATTACCCCCGATGTCATGAAGAGCCTAAAGAAGTTGGTTCCCCTCGGCCCGCTGCACATGCCTGCAAACATTGGCGGCGTAGAAGCCTGCGAATTGATTTTCCCGGGTGCCACGAATGTAGCCGTATTCGATACCGCCTTCCATCAGACCATGCCGGATCACGTCAGCCGTTATGCTATTCCCAATGAGTACTACGAGAAGTATGGCATCCGAAAATATGGCTTCCACGGGACTTCTCATCATTTCGTCACGCTCGCCACTTCCGAGTTTCTCGGCAAGAAGCCCGAAGAGCTAAAGCTCATCACCTGCCACCTCGGAAATGGCTCAAGCCTCGCCGCCGTTAAATACGGCAAGGTGTTCGACACGACGATGGGTCTGACCCCGCTTGACGGTCTTGTCATGGGAACACGATGCGGTAACCTAGATCCAGCCGTCGTCCTCACCCTCATGCGCCTTGGCATGACTGCCGACGAAATCGACAATCTTCTCAATAAAAAAAGCGGTCTCCTCGGCGTCGGCGGCATTAACTCCGGCGATATGCGCGACATCGTCAACAACGCCGCCAAGGGCGTCAAAAAAGCCCAAATCGCCCTCGACATGTGGGCGCACCGCGTCGTCCTGTTCATCGCCGGCTACAGCGCGTTGATCGGTGGCGCCGATGCCATCGTCTTTACAGGCGGTATCGGAGAAAACAGCTTCCAAGCCCGTGAACGTGTCGTCGAGCAACTGGGCTCGATCGGCTGTCATATCGACCGCGAGGCCAACAACACACGCCGCGGCCCGTGCTACATCTCCACCCCCGAGTCTACAGTCGCCGCCATCGTCATGCCGACCGACGAGGAGATGATGATTGTCAAAGAAACTTTCGATGTCATTGCGGCTCTGTAAGATCGCGACGACGCATACCCTACGAACCCCGTTACCGATATATAAAATGAACTTCCTCCAAACCGTCCTCCCCAGAGCAAAGGCAGCAAAGAAAAGCATCGTCCTTCCTGAAGGCATGGATCCTCGCGTCGCCAAGGCCGCTTACCTCCTTGCCAAAGAGGGCATCTGCAAACTGACCGTCCTCGCCACCCCATCCGAAATCGCAGACGTATGCGCTAAGGCTGAAGTCTCATTCGACGGACTTCCCATCACGGTCATTGACTACACGACAGACCCCCTCGGCGATCAACTCGCTACTTCCCTCTTCGAGCGCCGAAAAGCTAAGGGCATGACCGAGGATGAAGCCGTAAAATTGATCCGCGGTAAACGGCTCTACTTCGGCAATATGATGCTTTCAACCGGCCTCGTCGATGGACTCGTTGCGGGCTCGATCGCCTCAACGCCCGACATGCTTCGCGCCGCGTTCCACTGCGTTGGAACCGCCAAGGGAATCAAGCTCGGTAGCTCATGCTTCGTCATGGATCTCCGAGAGCCGACAGCCTCCGGCGAGGAAACCCTGATCTACGCCGACTGTGCCGTCAACCCCTGCCCTACTGCTGAGGAACTTGTCGACATCGCTCAAGCGACCGCATCCAGTTGTTGTGCCCTGCTCGGCAAAAAGCCGAAAATTGCCTTTCTCAGCTTTTCCTCAAAAGGGAGCGCACAACATGACCTCGCCACCAAAATGCAACGTGCCACGGAATTGACAAAAGCTCGTTTCGCCGAACTCGGCATCGAAGCGGATGTCGATGGCGAAATTCAAGCTGATGCCGCTTTGGTTCCCTCAGTCGGCGCCTCGAAGGCTCCAGGTAGCCTTGTCGCGGGTCAGGCCAATGTTCTGATTTTCCCCGACCTTCAGGCAGGCAATATCTGCTACAAAATCACCGAACG
Source organism: Kiritimatiellia bacterium (assembly GCA_038325415.1). Taxonomy (GTDB): domain Bacteria; phylum Verrucomicrobiota; class Kiritimatiellia; order RFP12; family UBA3636; genus JBBQIY01. The sequence goes on along the minus strand of JBBQIY010000147.1, from coordinate 514 downwards.
TCTCGGCGGCGCCACAGCCTTCGGCCCCATCCTCCAAGGTCTCGCGAAACCGGTCAACGACCTCTCACGCGGTTGCTCGGCAGACGATATCGTTGGCGTCGTTGCCATCACGATCTGCCAAAGTCTCTAATGTAGCAGAGCCGTCCCGGCTCTGTTCTAGCAAAGTGGCAGAGCCGTTCCGGCTCTGTTTTAACAAAGCGGCAGAGCCGTCTCGGCTCTGTTTATCCAGCGGCGAGACGCCGCTGCCACTTTCCCCACTTTGCCCCAAAAGCTCGCACCTTATGTTGCGAGTGGCGTTATGTTTCGTAATCTTGCGTGACGTTCAAATTCCTGTAGTTTTACGGCTGGTCATCCGAAAACACGCAACCTAACGTGCTGTATGAAACGTGGGCTTTATTGTAATCTTGCCAATAAATTCAAGATTACAATATTGACAGAAAAGGTGTTGTGGCGTAGACTTTTGAATGTTTTGGTGATCGGTGAAGTTTTGACGCGGGTTGGTCTATTGAAGGTT
>JBBQIY010000146.1:0-5652 GCA_038325415.1 Kiritimatiellia bacterium | reverse complement strand
CGTTCTTTTTGACCACCCCCCCCCTTGTGGAAATTCTCGCAAATCAAGATTTTTGGGGGATGGATCTGAACACCATTCCTGGATTTACACAGGCGATCAAAAACGGAGTTACCAAATGAAAATTCACTCACTCGACAATGTAGAGGTCCGAGCCGACGGCCACAAATATGCGCTGCAAGAAATTTTACAAGGTGACACCATTATCAAGTATGGTATGCCCATCGGACATGTCACTGCTGACATTCTCCCCGGTGATCATGTGCATACACACAATGTCACGACGAATCTAGCGGGCAAGCTAAATTATGCCTACCATCCTGAATTCACGCCTGTGACACCGCACTGCACGCGTACCTTTATGGGCTATGTCAGACCCGATGGACAGGTTGGAATACGCAACGAAATCTGGGTCGTTCCCACAGTCGGCTGCGTCAATCGTCTCGCAAAGAAACTGGCGGAACAGGCTGGCGGCATCGCGCTCACGCATCCATACGGATGCTCGCAACTCGGCGAAGACCACGAAAACACCGCCAACCTCCTCGCTGCTCTCGTCCGCAATCCGAATGCAGGTGGCCTTCTCGTTATCGGTCTTGGCTGCGAAAACAATACGCTGACTAGTTTCCGCGAAAGACTCGGCAATGTGTCGACGCTAAATATTCGCTTCATGATCGCGCAAGACGAGGAAGATGAATGCGAGACAGGTCTAAAACTTATTGAGGAATTGAAAGAAGCACGCATCACCGCACGGACGACGGTTCCAGTATCTGAGCTTCGAATCGGCCTAAAATGCGGTGGCTCCGATGGCTTCTCAGGGTTGACTGCAAACCCGCTCGTGGGACGTTTTTCGGACTGGCTTGTCGCACAAGGCGGTACCAGCGTCCTGACGGAAGTCCCCGAGATGTTCGGTGCCGAAACGCTGCTGATGGCACGATGCATCGACAAGACCGTCTTCGACAAATGCGTTGCGATGATCAACGGTTTTAAAGACTACTACGAACGGCATGGGCAAGTGATCTACGAAAACCCTTCCCCCGGAAACAAAGCCGGTGGCATCACGACGCTTGAAGATAAATCGCTCGGATGCATCCAGAAAGGTGGACTTAGCCCGGTATCCGATGTGCTTGCGTATTCAGAACGGCTCACGAAGCATGGATTGAACCTGCTGACGTCTCCCGGCAACGACCTGGTGTCCTCCACTGCGCTTGCCGCAGCGGGCTGTCATGCCGTTCTCTTCACAACAGGACGCGGAACGCCGTACGGAACCGTGGTTCCCACCGTGAAAATTGCCACCAACACCGTATTAGCCGAGCGGAAACCGCATTGGGTGGACTGGGATGCCCAAGAAAACCCCGACACCGATACTTTCGTCACGTTCATTCTCCAAGTCGTCTCTGGAGAAATCGAAGCGCGCAACGAAACAAGCGATAACCGCGAAATCGCCATCTTTAAAGAGGGCGTCACACTGTAAAGGTTGCCCTTAGTTAATCGGAATGTCGATATCCATGCTACCGGAGCAAAAGCCTTCAAGGTCGAGGGTGACGTAGTCAAAGCCGAGTGCCTTTAGAGCGGCAACAAGTTCAGCACGCTTTGCAAGTGCAAGAGGCAAGAGCGACTCCTCAAGTTCGATGCGCCCAACGAGTCCATGAACCCTGAGTCTGATGCTACTCGCCGATCCGAGAAACTCATGTAGCACCTTCTCGCCTTCCGAAACGCGTCGTATCGCTTCGGGTGTTATCGACGTTCCGTAGGGGAATCGCGTGGCAAGACAAGGCGCAGAGGGCTTTGAGGCTACGGAGAGACTCAAAGCCCGCGCCATTGCTCGGACGTCTATTTTACGAATGCCCAGCACCTCAAGCGGCGAAACAACGCCGAACTCCTTTAACGCGCGTCTTCCGGGCCGATACACGTGCACATCATCACCGTTAGTACCGTCAATAATGGTCTTGAGACCCTTTTCGTTCGCCAATGCTCTGAGCTTTCCGAAAATGTGTTGTTTGCACAAATAGCATCGATCAAGGGGATTCGTCTTAATCCCTTGAATCTGGAGCGGATCAAATTCAAGCACAGCGAGATCGACACCAAGGTCTCCTGCGAGGCGTTCGACATCCATTCGCTCTTCCGCCGTTTGAAAAACGGAACGGAAGAATACGGCCAACAGCGGGAAATCAGACTCCTGTTGGAGGTGCTTCAAAAGGGCAAGCAATAACGTGCTGTCGACACCGCCAGAAAAAGCAAGGGCAATTCCCTCCGGCGCGAATGGGCGCAAATAATCCTTAAGCTGTTCGATCATGTCGCAACACCAGCCTTGGCCTGATCGAAAACCGTCTTGAAGTCGACGCCGCTCGCCTTCGATACCGCCTTCACACTCTCGTACTCCGGATAATAAAAGGCGCTTCCATCCCAAGAACATTTCTTGACTTCAACCGTGCCGAATGGCAAGTGAACCGAGACATTCTCGCGCGTCAGACAGGTTCGTTGAACGAGAAATTTCCGAAGTCCAATCGTCGTAGTGTTTCTGAAAACGGCATCTTCAACTTTCGAAAGTTTGTCCTCAGAAACAATGATGCGCAAGATGTAGGCGGGACGTGACTTCTTCATGAAGCAAGGCACGTAATGAACATCCTTCGCACCAGCCAACAAAATTTCTTCCATCGCAAAGCCGAGTTGCTCGCCCGTGGCATCGTCGATGTTACTCTCGACAACCCAGATCCTCCCCGAGTCAACTTCCACGCTGATAATCATACTCCGCAATAGGTTCGGAAATCCGAAATCGCGCTTACCAAGTCCTTTACCAATTTTCTCAATGACGAACAGCTCAGGAAGCGACGTCTGGGTGCGAAGCGCGGCGACGATGGCAATGCCCGTCGGCGTCACCATCTCTCCCTTCACATTCCCGATACGAAGCGGAATGGCATAGCGCTCAGCAATCGCTGCAACAGCCGGAACGGGAACCGGAAGATCACCGTGCTGACAGCGAACGAGTCCTGTCCCTTCCGAAAGTCCTGTCACAACGCAATCCTCAATACCGAGGTCGTCAATGCAAACGGCGGCGGCGACGATGTCCACGATTGAATCAATCGCACCGACTTCATGGAAATGAACTTCGTCGATCAGCTTGCCGTGCGCCTTCGCCTCAGCCTCAGCCACAATCAAAAATATTTTCTTAGCTAACGCACGGGCTTTATCCGACATAACCCCGCGGTCGATGACCTCATAGACATTGGCCAGATTCCGGTGCTCGTGTTGGTGCGGCTCATGCGCATGAACATGAGCGTGGGCGGCTTCATCATGCGTATGGTCATGACCATGCTCGTGTTCATGATCGCCATGGTGATGCTCGTGTTCGTGGTCGTCGTGAAAATGTTCGTGTGTAGATGCCTCGGCGTGATGGGGATGATGATGCCCCTCGTGTGCTAAAATGACATCAAAGTCACATCCAGCCATGCCGTGTGACAGACTCTGTGTCACCTGAACCGAAAAGCCTTCCAGATGGAGGCTGGTCAGAACGCGGTCAAGTTTATCACGATTTGCGCCAAGATCCAGCAATGAAGCCACTGTCATGTCGCCACTGATTCCCGAGGCGCATTCTAAGTAAAGCATTTTCTTTTTCATCGTTTCCTCTCGACTAAGCGATTGATCTGCGCCGCCAAATAGCCTGCGCCAAATCCGTTATCGATGTTCACGACAGACATCCCTTCCGCACACGAATTAAGCATGGTAAGAAGCGGGGCAAGCCCTTCGAATGATGCACCGTAGCCGACCGAGGTCGGCACAGCGATGACGGGCACATCAACGAGGCCCGCGACCACACCACCCAAAGCGCCTTCCATGCCAGCAACGGCAATGACAGCATTCGCTTTTCTGATTTCATCGACTTTCGACAGCAGACGATGAATACCGGCAACCCCGACATCGTAGTGACGCTGCACGACAGCCCCGAAGAATTCGGCAGTTTGCGCCGCCTCTTCCGCAACCGGCATATCTGCCGTGCCGCCTGTACACACCGCTACGTTTCCGATTGCAGGACTCGCTTCTCCGCTCCTCTGCACGACCAACCGCGAACAGGCGTCGTAGTGGACTTCAAACTGGTTTTCGCAGAGATAAGCGTACTGTTCTGAAGAGCAACGGCTGCCCAGCACGGCGCGGCCGTTATCTCGAAATGCTTGTAGGATTTTAAGAAGTTGCGCGTTTGTCTTTCCAGGGCAATACACGACTTCACCAAAGCCTCGCCGGAGCTCCCGGTGGAAGTCGAGCTTCGCAAACCCCAGATCTTCGTAAGCCGGGGCTTTTAATTTTGCTGCGGCAGCTTCGGCTGAAAGACTGCCGTCAAGCAAGGCCTTGAGGATGGCCTCAACCTGCATTAGGCCTTATTCCTTCTTGCGGCGGGCAGAGCCAAAACGAATGCAATTACCAGCACCACCGCAATGCCGATAGCACCGGCAAAACATGTGGAAAGGAACTGATTTGAAATGCCACTGACCACATAATCGGGCAGCGGTGCATGCGTGAAGGCCGGCGCGTTTGGAAGGAGATGGAAGCGAACCATCGTCCACTCGAAGGCATCGGGGAACGCCGAGGCAAATGGCGCTGCAGCAATGCACGTGACAATCAGTCCAGAAAGAACCGCGTATGCACTTCTTGAAGCCGTCTTTTCAGTTGTAAAAGCGCACGCCTTAACCAGCACCACCGTTGCGAAACCTTCAACAACAGCAAGCACGGTATGGACGGCAACAAGTGTGCCAAGTGCTGAGGCTGTCGCCTTGCCGGATACGGCGAGCTGGACGCAAAGAGCAAGAACGGCAAGTTCAACAGAGACCGCCGCCGCAATACCTGTAGCCAAGTCGCGATTCATGTTGCGCGCAATCAGTGTCTGACGGAGAAGTCCGCCAACTCCGGCACCGATAAGTGCCATGTTCATGATGTTGGCTCCCAGCATCATCAGACCGCCATCCGCAAACAAAAGCGTTTGGATGGTAAGGACGAGTGCCAGCGACAAGACGCCGGCAGGAATGCCGAGGATCGAAGCAGCGAAAACACCTGCGATCAAATGACCCGAGATGCCGTTGAAGATAGGGTAATTCAGCATCTGAAGCCCGAATACCGTTGCACTCACCAAAGCGAAGCGGCCAGCGGCGGGAGCGAATTTCTTGAATTTGACGATCAAGGCGGTAGCCGCGCCGACGCCCGCGATAGCAACGGCTGCCGTTACGGGACAAATTGGGCCCACAAGCATTTCAGAAGGGATATGCATTTTTTATCTCCGAACTAGGTCTCGTGAAGAGACGGTTAAATTTGAAACTATGAATTTTAGGTTTCTCTTTGCCTAGGTGCATAAAGTTATGCATCGACAGCGCAGATTTTGTCTTCAATGGCTCGAAGTATACTAATTCGCTGCCTATATTTCAACCAAAACGCGAGACCAAACAGCATTAGGGGTGCGCGTCAACATAGTTTGACGCGCAGAGAAGTCAGAAGTCAGAAGTCAGGAGTCAGAAGTTGGAAATCAAGCATTTACGCGGAGTTAGACAAAATAATTCATGTCCCTGTTCTTGCGACACCATAGAAGAATGGCGAAACTGTGCGTAACATGTTGAGAATCAATGCTGTATTCTGACTCCTGACTTCTGGGTTCTGGGTGGGATTCAACTAAAT
>JBBQIY010000145.1:0-5701 GCA_038325415.1 Kiritimatiellia bacterium | reverse complement strand
CTGCAGGAGGGTGTGATCCTTGAGTTTGCGTGCTAGGTAGAGAACCGCGTTGCGTGGAGCGTCAAAACCAGTGAGCAATTTGTCCACCACGATGATAATCTCGGGTTCGTCCCCTTTCTTGAATGCGGAGATAAGGAGTTTGTTGTAGCGATCCTCAGAGCCATATCGCTCCATCATGGCTTCCCAGAACTTCTCGACATCCGGAGGGGTGCCGATAACTTCATCATCGCCTTCCCTCTCGGTTGGTGCAGAGATCAAAACCTCGGTCTTCACCTCGCCGAATGCGTCAAAGAACCTCTTATAAAGCAAAGCAGTCACCTTGTTTGGCGTGACCAATTGCCCTTTGAAGCCCGTGTTCTGGTAAGTGGTAACGAAGTGACAAGAGATGTCCCACGCAACCATGCGCACACGTTGCACGGCCTTGTTCAGTTGACTTTCGCTGGCAAATTTTCGTTTCAAATCATCGCGCTGATCGGCTGTGAGGCTAAGTGTGAGTTTCTCGAACCAACTGTCGATGGCCGTCACGTCCACAGGTTGCGGCACGTGACGCGCCTCATACAGAAGCGGAACGACGGCTCTGTCTTCGACGGCTCGGGCGATGGTATAGGGAGGCTGGAAAAGCTCTCCGAATTTCAGAAACGTATTCTTTTTGGCAGTCTTTGCGAGCGGCGTGCCGGTGAAGGCAATGAAACACGCCCCTTTGAGAACCAATCGCATCTGGGCGTGATGTGTGCTGTAATTGGAGCGATGGGCCTCGTCCACAAGAACGAATGTGTTGCGAGAAACTTGGCGCAAACTCCGGTTTGTGGCTGCGGCCGCGAATTTATGAATGAGGGTGGTGACAACGTGGGCTTTTTCGTCGGTCAAGAGGTTGACCAGGTCTTGCCCTGTGCGGGCCTGTTCGGGGTCTAGGCCGCAGGCGCGGAACGTGCCTTCTATCTGATCGTCGAGGTCGATGCGGTCAGTCACGAGAATGATCTTCGGGTTCAGCATCGTCGGATCGTGACGAGATTCCAAATAGAGGCACTTGGCGAGCATGACCATGGTCAGCGATTTGCCGCTGCCTTGCGTGTGCCAGACCACACCTCCGGGTCTCGGTTCTCCCGTCTTGCGTCCTGCGTCCTGCGTCCCCCGGACGCGCGAGATGATGTCTTTAACCGTGAAGAACTGTTGATAACGAGCAATCTTCTTCTCGCCGTTGTCGAACAGGATGAATTTGTAGACTAGATCGAGAAGACGTTCGGGGCGACAGAGGGCGAAGAGCAACCGGTCTTGTTCGTAGACGGCACGTCCCTGCGTCAGGATGCCGCGGAAGGCATCGGCCGCGTCGGCGAAAGGTCCGGAGAGGAGTTGCTGCGCCGTTTCTGGCATCGAGCGTGTAAGCAACTCCCGGATCTGCTGGTCAAGGTCAGGCTCCTTCCAAACCGTCCAGAATTTTCGAGGCGTGCCGGTGGTGCCGTACTCCGCCTTGTCTCGCGCGAGTCCCAGAAGAAGCTGCGAATAGAGAAAGAACTGCGGGATGCCCTCCTTAGCCTGATAGTCGGCAAGATCCTGAATGGCGAGATCGATGGGCTCCTTATAGGTGTCGAGGTAAGCACTGCGTTTGCACTCCATGACAACCAGCGGTATCCCGTTAACGAACAGAACAATGTCAGGAATGTAATGCTTCTGTTGGCCAATCCGCTCAACCTTGAATTCAGCCGTGCAATGAAAGCTGTTCTCTTCTGGATTGCGCCAGTCGATGTAATTCACCATGAAACTTTTGGTGTCGCCTTCGATAGTCTGAGGCACGCTCGTGCCCAGGCAGAGAAGGTCATACGCCTGTTCATTCTGTTGCATGGCACCCGTGGCGCGGAAGGCTCGAAGGGTTTGCACGGCATTTTGGATGGCGTTTTCGGTGAATGCGCGGATTTGGCCTTTGAATTCGAAGCGTCCAGTGCGACGAATAAAATCAATCAATATCGGTTCAAGAATCGCGGAGCCGAGCCGATCATCCCGAAGGCGAACACATGCTTCCGGCGCTAGGTAAGTCCACCCCATCTGAATGAGCAATTGCAGTGCCGGCAATTGGCACTGCTCTTCCTCCAGATAACTCGGTGTTTTGTATGTAGCAGGTGATTCCATATTCAATCCCCGGCTTCGACCGGCATCCAGTCGATCACGGTTCCGCCACCCTCTTCGTAGTAAGGGCTGACAAGGAAGTCCTGGCCGTCTTCCCGTGTGACCCTGTAATCGCGGACGAAGAATTTCTTTCCCGAATGGAGATCGAATCGTTCTTCATCAAGTGCCGGAACCGAGTCGAAGATGTAGAGTTGTTTCAACACCTCGGCTCTCTTTTCGTCCGGGATAATATATTCCTCAATTTTCACTCCATTAATGACCAGTGGTTTGGTCGGAAATGGCAGGCGTGGTTCTTCGTTTTTCTTCTTCATGGATTTCCTTTCTTTCATGATGATGATACCTCTTGTTGGGACTCAGGACGCATGACGCAGATAAACGAAAGTTGTATTATGCATTCCGTTTAAGGCGCACCTCTTCTGGGTGTAGATGTCGAAAGCGATAAGCCCGCTACTGGAGCGAGTTATTATTATAGGGAGTTCGAACCCGAGGACAAATCGATGAGCGTAACAACTGTCATTATTCCGAAAGTCCGTTTTTCGGAGCCTAAACGGAATCTGCCTGGGCGAAGAGGTGTGACAACCCCCGAGGACAGATTCACGCTTGCGTTTGCACGGGCCTATCTGCTTCAGGCACCGAAAATGCACCGCACGGCTAATTATGACAGCATGGCTGTTGCGCGCGAAGTTGCTGTGAATGGATACGGAATCGCAGACATGCTGGCGGTGGCATGGCAGTTCCTTCCGGACGAGATCTTCCCTACCGTAGAGGCTTTCATTGAGGTGGCTCGTCCCTGTACACGCGCTTTTGAATTCAAGCTGACGGACTGGCGGAGAGCGATGAGTCAAGCGAGCCGTTACAAGTTTTTCGCCCATCAAGCGATTGTCGTCCTGCCCGAAACGGTTTGCGCGAACGCATTGCCATATATCAACACCTTCCGCAAGATCCGCGTGGGCCTGTGGAGCTATTCGATGGATACGAAGCGCATTAGTATGCATTACACGCCGCGGCCCTCGAGTCCGATTTCGAAACGCTGGAATCTCCATGCTGTTCAATGTGTTGCCTCCGCTTCTACGCAAGCTCTGCCAATTTCTCAAAAAGGGTAATGTTCCCCGATGGTTGTTAACCTCCAGCGTATTCCGCATCCAGCACACGGCTTTAGAACCACCCTTCTTGAGAAGGACGGGAAGTGATGGTATGCTCAATGCTTGCTGCATCTTTTGAACTGGTAGAGTTGAAAACAGCATGATACCTCCTTGTGTCGATCAGTTTGTTTGTGATATTCGGACTTCTCCGGTCAGCAGTTTCTGCATCAGGCCCTTCTTCTGACGTTCCAGCGCTTCGGCTTTGGCTTCCAGTGCACGGATTTCATCATCAGCGGTGGTAAGAACGGCGACGATGGCGAGTTGTTCAGACAGTGGTGGTAGCCGAATGCTAACTTGGTCAAAAGCGGTGGACGAAAGACCAAACCGAGTCACACCATTTGCAAACCGTGAAAAAGTTAAGCGCACTTCTTGTGTGTTAAGTAACTGGCATAGAAACGCACCATCTACAATATCAACTGGACGAATGAGCGCAAGGTGATACCCACATAAGACACGTGGCAGATCCTCAGTGACGACGGCACACTTGGCTATATCGCGTGCCGTTTCCGAATCCTTGGTCAGAAGAACATCACCTTTCTTCAGTTCGAACTGGCTTATCTCGGACTTTGTTGCGGTTGCTGACATGAACTCCATTTTGGGAGTGATTGTCTCATTATAATAGACATCAGTATAGTTGCAGAGTCGAACAGACGTTTCTTCTATCACTGTCTTTTTATCTACACCGCTTGAACTTACGGTTGAGACTTTGCCAAGTGTGAACGTACTCCATTTCCCGCGAAAACCAGGAAGTCGCTTCTTACCCAGCACTAATTTTTGTTGCAGGTCGGCCTTTCGCATCTGGATCGCTGCGATTAGGTCACGGGTCTGGTCGATGGCAGTGTCCCATGTAGAAAGGATGGCGGCGATCTTACGCTGCTCTGAAAGTGGTGGAAGAGGGATTGGAACCAAGGCGAAAGCATCATAATAGAGCCGTAATCGGTCTTCATGAATGCCGTACGAGTACGAAGTTAGCCAATGGCGGCCTGGATGCGATTTGAACAGATGGTACATGTACCACGCATCGGCGCGTTCCTTCACGGGTCTGCAAACGACATATGCAGGGCTGATTACCCCTGATTGGCCACACACTCCCACTGCACCTTGCCACTTTCGCATCATGTTGTAAGCAAGATCCCCCGGCTCAACCAATAGGCTCTCGTCTGAAGGTAGGGTAGCCGCCATTTTTTGCTCAATCGCGCTACGGAGTATAACGCCACAGTCCATGGTCACAGACAGCACGGGCAAACCTAAAGTGCCTTTATTCTTGCGGTTCGTGAATACAGAACCAAGGCGTATGCACTCCCATTCTTCAGGAATCCATCCCACCGTAGTCTTTTTGTAACCCGGTTTATTTTGGTTCTTCACCATCATCTCACTTGCTCTCCGTTGCGGATTCGATTTGCTCCGAGGCTGAGGTTTTCTCAGAGCGTGGCAGGTCAAGAAACAGATTAACCAATGGCGTATTGATGTAGTAGTTGGTGCGGCCGAAGCGGTGCTTTTCGAGAAATCCCGCTGCCGCTAGCTTTTCCAAATACCGTGTGGCGGTCAGCCGAGCGATGTTCAAATCTTGCTGCAAAAGGCTGATCTTCGTATAAGGATGCCGAAACAGGTTGTTGAGCAAGTCCTGACTGTACATGCGCGGAAACTGCTTACGGATGCGGTGCTTGTAGTCGAGCATCATTCTACGGATGCTGGTAATCAACTCAATCGTCTGACGGGATGTCGAAGCAACCCCCTCCAGCATGAAGAGCACCCACTCCTCCCATGCATTCCCGGTGCGGACTTCCTGAAGCAACCTGTAGTAATCAGCCTTGTGCTGAATGATGTAACGGCTCAGATAGAGTACTGGCAGGTTGAGCAACTCGTTGACGACAAGATACAGAATGTTGATGATACGGCCCGTGCGACCATTGCCGTCGTAAAACGGATGAATGCTCTCGAATTGGTAGTGAATAACAGCCATCTTGACCAGCGGGTCGATATCCATGCGAGACGGATCATTGATGAAGCTCTCCAAGTCGCCCATCAGTTCGACAATCCGTACATACGATTGAGGTGGCGTATAAACAACTTCTTGCGTTGCACTGTTGCGCAACGCCGTGCCGGGCAGTTTGCGAAAGCCCGCGTCATTCTGCTCCAGCGTTCTCTGAATCTCAAGAATCTGGTTTAACGTGATCAGATGCCTAGTGCGCACGGACTCAAACCCTACGCGCAGGGCTGCCGCATAGCGCGCAACTTCCTTTGTCGAGGGGTTGGCACATTCTTCGGACAACTGCGCTTTGAACAAATCATCATGCGTGGTGACAATATTTTCGATTTCTGAACTGTCCTTAGCCTCCTGAAGCGCAAGCGTCTGGATCAGAATATCCTCGTTCGGAATCGTGGCGGCAACCCCCTTGAGTTCCGCAAGATGGCGGTGAGCCTCCGCCAGTTTCTTC
>JBBQIY010000144.1:0-5702 GCA_038325415.1 Kiritimatiellia bacterium | reverse complement strand
GAAAGCGAGGGTCTGTCTAATATATCGCATGCTACGAACTTATAGGGTCTTGTCAAAATCTGCCGACCCAAAGCTGTTGGCCGCGCAACACCTAAGACATCCCATCCTGAGGTCATCAACTTCTCAGTGAAACAACTGCCGACCATTCCAGTAGACCCAAGCACTATTGCTTTCATTCTCTATTCCTTTTTAATCTCTGTAGTACACTCTTAATGGAGCCAAAGCTATTAAATTTACCATTTGAGACATTAAGACACAACCTTAAAGAAAAATACTTGCATGTATGGTATGTATAATTGAAATTCATGCGGTTTAAGCCCTTTACGTTTTCGAGTCTATAATGGTATTATAATGTAACAACGAAAGAGATTGACTGAATGTTGCGGTTTAATTGTTGCTAGCGTTTGGTGATACAAAATGAAAAAAAAGTTACTTGATCTTACTCCTTTCCTTATTGCCGCGTTGCTATTTTTAATAGGACTTTTCTTTATCGGTAGCGACGCATATCAAGCATCTGGGGGGCGTTTGATCTACTCTCTTGACGATCCCTATATTCACATGGCTATCGCTAGAAACTGTGCATTGCATCATGTCTTTGGCCTTACGCAATACGAGTTTAGTTCGTCAACATCTTCCCCTTTATGGACGCTTTTGATCGCAGCGTGGTACCGTCTATTCGGTGTCGGCGATTGGGCTCCAGGTCTATGTGCTACTTTTTTTGCTCTTGCTGGATTATACGTAGTTAACTCGCTTTGTCTCCGGTTTGCGGTACGAACATTTCCCCGGCTTCTCGCTTGCTTAGGTGTTGTATACTTTACCCCTCTTATTCCATTGGTCTCGACCGGCATGGAGCACACTTTGCATCTTTTTTTCGTGCTTATGCTCATAGCTTCGTTGGTTAAATTCCTAGAATTCCCTAGTCATAAAAATATGATGCTAATGTGCCTGGCGGGATTTTTAGCCACTGGAGCTCGATATGAATCTCTTTTTATTGTTGCTACATTTGCTTTATGTTTGATTTTCCAGAGACACAGGATTGCTGCATTGCTTTTTGTTGTGTTATCCTCTTTGCCCGTCATTGTTTACGGAGTAATTTCCATATCACAGGGCAGTTACTTTCTGCCAAATTCACTGATGCTCAAAGGGAATTTCCCCGAGGTAGCCGACTTCGAATCTTTACTTTTATCCATGGGAGGTCGAGGTTTCGACTTTTTACTCCAAACACCCCATTTGTATTCAATAAGTATCCTGCTTTTGCTAGGTGCGTTTTTATTCCGTGGCAGAGGTAAGCATTCGTTACGGTGTGCTACGCTGTGTCTAGCGAGTTCCATATTAATCCATTTACAATATGCCAGTGTCGGTTGGTTTTATCGTTATGAAGCCTACCTTGTTGGCGCGTCAATGCCGCTTCTCGCCTGCCTGTATTTTGCAGGAGCAAGAGCCTCTCTGTCCAGTCTAATTCAGTCTCGCGAGTATGTCCCCACGTTAGTACTCGCGGCTTGCAGTGTACTTCTTATTTGGCCTCTGCATCGGAGAGCCGTAGAGTCGTTAGAGCATGTGGCGCTTGCATGTCACCACGTCTACCGACAACAGTACCACATGGCTGATTTTCTTCGAACCATGTATGAACCGGGAGTGCGTGTAGCGCTGAATGATGTTGGTGCAGTTACCTATTATGCTGACACAGACACTCTCGACCTTTGGGGTCTTGGCACGATTGAGGTTACACGAGCTAAACGCGCAGGAAAGTATGATTCCGCTGTTATAGAGCAATTGCTACGCGATCGGAAGACGGACGTGGTAATGGTTTATACGGATTGGTTCTCAGGTTTACTCCCAACAAACTTAATTGCTGTCGCGAGTTGGTCCACGATGAACAACTACTTTGGGAAGACGGTTACGTTTTTTGGCACGTCAGATGAGAGTGCTTCATTGCTCAATGACAGACTGCACGAATACCAGAAAAACTTGACGATTTCTACGGAAGTTAAGTATGAACTCCTGGAATCAACTGATGGACATGTCCGGTAAACCACAGACGGAGGACCCCAAAACATTACCTTGCACGTCAGGTCAAACGCAGGATTGGGTTTTTGGAATCACGAGTTTTCTCCAAGGGGTAAACCGAATTCGGAATGCCGTTTTAAAATAGGCAAAGTTGGCGAAGAAAGTATTCTGCGACTCTGCCTCCTGCCGCGGAGCCCAATGCGAGGGGAGCTCGATGAAACGCACACCAAGTCGTAACGGGATTAAAGAGGTCTCCAGAAAAAAAGGATGACGGATTTCTTCCCAAGCGATCTGATTCATCAGTTCCAAGGGAAAAATCCGATAGGCATAGGTCAGATCGGACAGCCGAGTCCAGAACAGGATCGAAAATATCTTCTGGAAGATGAAATTGCACGCCTGTTTGAGTTTGCTGTAGCCCGTAAAGCCGCCGCCCTGTATCCAGCGAGACATTGTCACAATAGATGTGGGATGAGCCTTAGCGGTTTCGACCATTTCCAACACCCGCTCCGGCGGCGTCTCTAGATCGGCTGACATCATGACAACGTGGCTCCCTTTGGCCGCCTTAAAGCCATCACGATAGGCTCCTCCTGCAAACGGAAGACTCTGCCACAGGATCGACGTGGGAATAGCGAACGACTCGGCAACCAGTTGTTCGGCAACTTTGATGCATTCCGGCGTCGTCTTCTTCGGGCTCAGTAATAGCAGTATTTCGATGACGTCGGCGGGACTGCACGTCTCGCGAACGATACGGACTGTCTGCTCAAGCGAAAAGGTCTCGTTGATAGCCGCGACGAGAATGCTGGTGCCGTGGTACTCGTCTCTGAGATGTATCCGCTCCATATTTTTTCCTTATTTGCCCATAAGTGAATCTGCCAAGGCAAGTGCCTTGGAAACAACAACATCCGAATTATCGTGCTGCCATTCGCCCCAGCGCCCCAGTCCGATGACCGACTGGGCGGCCAATTCGCGGAGTAGCGTCTGTATATGCTCATTCTTCCCAATCGTATTGAGCGGATAGGCGTAGGGGTTAATATGACGGAACTGGCTGTCCGCTAAAGGCAAAGCCCTTGTGGCGTTCGTCTCTGTCCAATACCCCGTAGAACCCGGGCAGAAGTTATGTCGAACTAGAATTCGATGGTAGGCAAGTTCCGCATCGGGATAGTAAATCCACTGGGCATCGGTAGGCATCTGCCCAGAGAAATAGTCGATCACGACAGCGGAATGCCTGAGACTGTCCACGACTGCCCGACCCGCTTCCGACAATCCCTCTATATGCTCAAAAGATGTCCAAGGCGCGGTATTGACGATCACATCTGCCGTATAGTTACCATTGGCCGTTCTCGACTGGCAGTCCAAACGCGTGATGGCCTCACCCAGCTTCAGCTTCGCCCCAAGCCGCTCCGCCATCCGTCTCCACACTTCCCCATAGCCGGTGTGCTTCGGATAGAAGAATTGCGCATGCCCCGGCTGACTCCCACAGAACCGCTTTTCGCGGCAGCTCTGCAAGGTGTCCTCGTAGGAGACGTTGGGAAGCTTCTCCAGCCAGTAGGTACCAAGCTGATCGAGGTTCTCCCCGAACATCTTGCGATTGTACGGCAACATGTAGTCCTCGGCGATCCGCCGACCGAGCTTCCAGTAAATCCAATCCACAAACCGTTCGGGCGGATTCTCACCCGTATTGCAGCCGGCTGCGGCAATGTCCTTCAGGTATGCAGCCTGAAGCTTTTCCTCCAACTGCCAGATGTAGGACTCGATCGGACTGCCAATCATCTGACCATGAATCGAAATCTTTGAAATTCGGTCGTAGGTGCCCCACTCTTCCTGGGGCATGAAGCCGAAGACAAAATCGAGAACCGCTGGACGCCTGACATCCAAAAAATGTCCTCCGCCGATATCGAGAGGCGACCCCTCCACGAGGGCTGAACGACAAAGGCCTCCGGGCACTTCCTCTTGTTCAAGGACGATAAAATCCGTTTCACCCCACTGAAGGAGTCGGTTGGCAAATGTAAGTCCACTGGGACCCGCTCCAATAATTAAATATCTCATACTCTCGTACTAAGGTTAGGATGCCGCCTCGTAGCATATTTGAGGATAAAGAGTTGATGCTTTATCGAGTCCCTTAGTTCAGAATGCGGATCTCGGGTTCGAGGCGGATGCCCGAGGATTCGTAGGCGCGTTCGCGCATGATGTGCATGAGCGCATAGACATCCGAAGCCGTGGCGTCCTGTTCGGCTGCAATAACGTTGGCATGGCGGTCGATCACGTAAGCGCCACCGATGGTGAGCCCTTTGCAGCCCGCACGATCAAGAATCATGCCGGAAGGCGGCAGGGGTTCGCCAGGGTTTTTGAAAACACTGCCCCCCGTGCGAATGCCGGAGAAGTCCATGCGGTGTGTGAGCGTTTCGTCCATCGCGCGGCGAACGAGTGCGGGCGTCGATTTACACATGCGGATCTTGATTGAGATGGCGATATGGCCTTTGAGGCCTGGGCATGATCGGTACGATGCGTTGAGTTCAGTGACATCCAAGGTCTTGATGACGCCTTCTGGAGAAACGGCGTCCACACTGATGATAGAGTCGCAGAAGGTTCCGAGTCTTGTGCCGGCGTTCATGGCCAGCCACCCACCGCACATGCCGGGAATTCCGGCCATGTATTCGAGACCCGAGAAGCCTCGTTCGCTGCAGAAGCGCAAAAACCCAGGTCCCTGCTCGGCGGCGCCGACTTCGACAATGACTTCGTCGAGCGTGTCTTTCAGAACGGAGGTGAAGTCAAATCGAGAGCCTGCGAGACGAATGAGTTTGGCATGACAACCCGTTGCGGGGACGAATGAATTCGTACCGCCAGCGATCACGCAGAAATCGCCCGATTTGACGATGTGCTGAAGTTCTTCGACATTTCGAACGGCCTTCATGTGGGGTGCAATGGCAACGGTTCCGAATGCGCCGAGACGAAGCTCCTGCGGGAGTACCGTCACGGGGTGAACGGCGGCAATTTCCGGTGCGATCGTATTCACGTCTCCCGCACCGATAACGAGAACGATGTCGCCTGGCTGCAGAATTGCCTTCACATAGGCGGTTGCCGTTTCAAGTGACTTAGCAAGAATTGGAAGGGGAATCTTGATGTCATCGGCGGCCTTCGTTCTGAACTCTACATAGAGGTCTGAAGAGGTTCCACCGCAGATGGCATTTTCCGATGCGGAATAGACCGGGCAAAGCACGAGGACATCCACGCCGATGAATGCGGAGGGGAAGCTACTCATTAGAATCTTCGTTCGTGTGTAGCGGTGGGGTTCGAAGATGCCGATGATGCGTCGATGGGGCAGATTATGAGCGGCTTCGACGAGTGCGGCGATTTCCGTCGGGTGATGGGAGTAGTCTGAGATGACGATGAAGTCACTTGGATTGCCGACACGTTCGAAGCGCCTCGCAGGCAACGCGGCGGTCTTTTCCAGCGCGGTGCAAGCGTCCTTGAATCCGACCCCGCTTTCGCAGGCGGCGGCGATGGCAGCAGTTGCATTGAGGATGTTGTGTCGGCCGGGGACGCCGATGGCCACATTGACGGTTTGTTCGCCTTTTTTAGCCAGCATGAAGCTACAGCTCAGCTCGGTGGTGATGCTGTTGAAAATTCGGTAGTCACAATCAGGATTGAGCCCGTATGAAACGACTTTGGCTTTATATTTTTCGGAGGCAACAGCC
>JBBQIY010000143.1:0-5716 GCA_038325415.1 Kiritimatiellia bacterium | reverse complement strand
CCCCCCCCGGCCCCCCCCCAAACTCCGGGGCGGGGGAGGAAAGATTTGTGAGTTGAATTAGGCTCGGAGTGCGGCGAGCGGGACGACGAAAATACCGTCTGGACGTCGGTGCGCAAAGCCGTTTCCGGTTAGCACGACAAGTGCAGACGGTGGCGGCGTCTTTGTGGTGTTGATCAGTGCCCCGAGTCTGAGAAGATTCTTGGCCGCTGCATCAGAGGCTCCCGCACCTAATTTAATTTCTACCGCGATCCATGACCCATCCGCTTTCTCGATAATGGCATCAACTTCAAGTCCGGAAGAATCCCGGTAGTGGCGAACCTTTCCGCCGAAAGTTTGCGAGTAAATCCGCAAGTCGCGTACCGCAAGCGATTCGAACATCATGCCGAGAGTTTGCAAGTCGTCTGCGAGTCTTCCCGCGGCTAGTCCGAGGGCGGCGCATGCGATGGAGGGATCCGCGAAATGCCACTTTGCTGCAGAGCGTAGTGTTGCACTCGAACGGATGTGGGCGTTCCATGCCGGGAGGTTTTCGACGATCATGAGCTGTTCCAGCGCACTCGCGTAATCTGCCGCCGTTTCTTCTTTAAATGAATCTGTTCCGCCTCGAACGTCTGCTGCAAGTGATCGAAACGAGGCTTCTGTGGAGATGTTTCGGGCGATGGATTGCATGAGCCGTTTGACCTTTTCGGGATCGCGGCGCTTTTCCGAAACGCGGCTGATGTCCACTTCCGCAGTCAAGGATACATAATCTCGCGAAAAATCGGACGCGCGATCGAGATTTTTGTTCAATAAAGATGGCCAACCACCGTATAGGATCTGTTCGGCTATCTGACCGAGAGAAGTTTCGATGGGTGCTGTTTGGATTGTTATCGCATGAAAAAGACTTTCGAGGCTGATTTCACCCGTTGACCAGCCGCGTTCGTAGAGGGACATAGGACGCATGTGCATCACGGAAAAGCGCCCAGCACCGGAATGCCGTTTTGTCTTTTCGTCGGGATTCGCAGAACCGGTCAAGATGAACTGTCCATCAGCTTTTCGATTATCTATTTCACGCCGAATGAAGTTCCAGAGTCGGGGATACTCCTGCCATTCGTCGATGAGACGTGGAGTATTCCCTGTGAGTACCTGATGTGGGTCGAACTGCATGAGCGCAGCAGCCTGATCGTCAGCATCCATGCGGATGTCGCTAGCAGCCGCTTGGAGTGCGGTCTCGGTTTTTCCGCAGGCTTTCGGGCCTGTGATTAAAACCCCGCCAGCATGACCGAGACGGCGTGAAAGTTCATCGTCTGCATATCGTTTTACGTAATCCATGTGTTGGATTATAGCAAACAAAGGGGATGAAAAGCAAGTGCGCAGAGGGATAAAAAGCAAGTGTGCAGAGGGATAAAAAGCAAGTGTGCAGGGGGATGAAAAATAGACATACGCTACGAAAAAGTTGAAAAGCGAATATCCTGCTTTGAGAAGGCTGCAGAGGGAATGGACAGTATGGACAGGAGGGACACCACTCGCGAGTCCCAACTATCCCATCACGACAACGACGTCGTTGTCGGGCTTCATGTCGGACTCTGCCACGAAATCGCCGGGGAGTTTCACGCCGTTGAGCGTGACGGATGCGACCAGACTCCCGTTACCTTTGACCGTGACGTTGAGCGTCTTGTTACGGAAGATGCGTTGCATTTTGAAGCCGTTCCAGTCGGCAGGAATATGCGGTGCAATTTTGACGCCCGTGTATTCGCGGCGGATGCCGAGTAGGTCGTCGAGCAGGTTGTTGTAGAACTAGGTGATCGAGCCGGTGATCCAGTTGAGCTCCATCAGGTAGGGACTGTTGCGGTGTTCGAGGCCGAAGAAGCAATTTCCATAGACAAAGCGGGGATTGCGGCGCTTGAGTTCGCTGTCGCCAAATGCCGGCGTAGCATCTTGAAAGAGTTGCCATCCGCGTTCCGTTTCATTCATGCGGAGCAATGCCAACACCATCCACGAGTTGCCGTGCGAATAGATCGTGGCATTCTCGCAAATGCCCGGCTCCAAAGAGGTGACGCGACCGATGACGGGATCGAAGGTCTTTTAGGCTGAGGCCATGAGCTGATACCGATCTGGTAGTCGGTGTAGCCTACGCCCGTCTGCTGGATATTGGCGATGATCGATTCGTTCCAGGAAGTTGTCAAACGGACGCGAGGTGTCGGGACGCGTGACGATGTATTCCAGCCCGTCTTCGCTGAAGTGTCCGTAGTTTCTTGCGTCTTCTTTTTTCTTCATGATTATTCCAGATTGTCACCTCGGACAAGCCGAGTCAGGGTTGATTCAAAAAAGGTAAAAATCAGACCGAAGATCGGTAACTTGCTTCAGCGGATAGCACCCCATCTGCGCGAAAACGGCCAATAAACGCATGAGCCCGGGCCGAGCATTTGCGTGCGAGGCACACCGCCCCAGTATCGACCGTCCCAACTGTTCTGCGTGTTGTCACCCATCGGAAGATAGGCGTCGACCAGTTTGATCGAATCGTTGGGTGTGCGTAAATAGGAAGGAGCTCCCTGCGGAAATCCCTCGTCTCCTGTGCAGTGATAGCCCGCGTATTTCATGCCACCGGGAACGGATTCTCCCATGGCGGCCACGCGATCCATACCAGGAAAACCTTCGATTTTGACGCCGTTTCCATAGACGTGCGGAGGTTTGACGGAGATCGTTTCGCCGGGAAGACCGACGAGTCGTTTGATGTAGTGTTGGCCGACGTCGAGCCCTTGAATGGGTGTTTCGACGAGCACGAGCGGCGATTTTGCGATCGGCGTTAGGATGGAATTAGACTTTCGCCCTTTGAGAGCCGCTTGTTTGCTGAAGTAGAGTTTGGGTGTGCTGGTGGCGAACACGATCACATCACTGCGCTTGGGGGGGAAGAAACTCCAAGCCATTCGATTCACAAACACCTGGTCACCGGAAGTGATGTAGCCCGCCCAAAGCCGATCGCCTTTTTTGACGTAGCCGTTCGCGATGGTGCGCTGGTTGGAATTCGGTTTATCGGCCATGCCGAGGGGACGGGGATTCGAGATATTGAGGTCGTGTCGATCGGCGGCATCGCGAGGGACTTTGAATTTCTTGCCTGCAACGGAGAGCAAAACGTATCCGGGTGCCTTCGTGCGGTCTTCGTAGACGGAGACCGACCCGTCGGTTTTCGCGACAACATCTCGGTACCAAGTACCCGTGACAAGCCACTTGAAAGGTTTGAGCGGCATGCGATCCAACAGGCCTGGTCCTTTTTCGGGATCAGCGGCGGTAATGGAATGGATGCCGTAGAGTGTCGGTTGCATCGACCCTGTGGGGATTTTGAAAGGCTGGAAAAAATAGGCACGGAAAGCCATCGCCACGCCGAAAGCCACGATGAGGGTCTCGACGAGTTCTCGCATTCCCGGAGAGATGCATTTCGGAATTTTGGCCTCGACCAACTCTTGTGTCGCACGGATACCCGATTCCAGTTCTTCGACGGAGCCGCTTCGGCGCAATGCCGATAGCATGACGATCTTATTTTCGAAGGATGTCACGACATCGGCATCGAACAAATCGCGGTTCATGTTCAGCACGTTACGCGCGTCGTGAAGCGTTGCTTTAGCGGCTTTGCGGAGATTGTGTTTTTTCAAAAATTGCATGGATGGAACGATGCCTCTATGAACTCGAAATACTACAGAAATAAGCCCTTTTCCGCAAGGAAGATGTTTAGAATTGTGGAATTAGCGATTGGTTGGCCACACCTCTTGCGCACTTAGCGAAGCCTTTGCGCCTCTTGCGTTAAGAATTGCACCGCGCTGGGCTGGCTTTTCGTGGAAGAGTACGGGCTTCCTTGCCCATTCCCCGGTAGGACAAACACTATGAACGGAGTACGGATATTCACGTCTGGTGACAACGCCGCCTCCATGGAATTCTAGAAAAAAGTCCTTCTTTTTGCACGAAAAAGCCATCCGGAAAACCGGATGGCTTTTGATTTAGAAGATTGTTAGAGCTACAGAGGGTTTAGCACAACATTCCGTTCTACGATGTTTGGCTTTATTTTGCGGGGAAAGCCGACATGCCCTTGGCGATTTTGTCGCCGCCTGAGAGAGCCTTGCAGTAGGCGAGCTTCTCTCTGACTTCGGAAACTTCCAGTGAACCCACCGTTTCCATGCTGGAATCAAGAACCTCTCCGGTGTCCTCATCGACAATTTCCTCGGTTTCACCGACATCGAATTTCATGCCGACTGAGACTCCGTCACGTGAGCCGCGATTCAAAGCAATCTTGTCACCTTTGGCGAGCGCGATGGAAGCCTGCCATGGAATGCTTTCCAGTTGGCTGTTCAAGAATTCGACGGCTTGTCCCACGGCATCCGCGCAGGCCTTGCCGACGTTGTCGTTCACGTGTCCGCCGCCGCCACCTGTCAACCCACCGAGAGCAGATCCGCTGTAACCCACCTTGAGCCCCTTTTTGGCAGATTTTCCAACCACTTTTGTGGAGGCTTTGACTTGTCCCGTGCGGGAATCCACCAGATAGATCGTGATATTCACCTCGGCATTGTCCTTGCCGCCGCCGATGCTGATGCCCTTGAAGTTGAAGCCGCCTTCGCCGCCAGCCGTGCTATCCTGAACATGGGTAATAGAGCCGCGCACCAATAACTGTGCGGGTGTCATCTGTCCTGTTGCCGGTGCCTTCTTGCCTCCGGCGACGCGACCGCTAGTCGCAAGATCCTGCTCGGCCATCGCCGCACCGCGCATTTCTGCATCACCCAGCACAATGAAATTGCCTGAGGTCTGAAGGGCGTCGGTCATAATGGTCGTGAAACCGTCTCCGATATCCCATTTACCGCCCCATCCGGCGTCGTTTTCGAATTTTGTGACCGTGATGGAATAGCGCAGATTTCCCTTCGCTGCACTGGGTGCAGCCGGTAATTGCGCCACAGGAACCTGTGCGATTGTAGGTGGTATGTATGCTGAAAAAACGAAGGGCATAGCCATGAGGAATGCCTTCGTAAAGAAACGCCTGTTGCTTTTGTTGTTGAGTCGTGTGTTCATTTAGTTCTCCTTGTTTGATGGGGATGCTCCTCTTCCCATTTGGGAGGAATAGTACTCTTTCCGAAGATTTCATACAATCCGAAATTTTGCCGCGCAATCAGGGCAGTCGTGTCAATAAGGTCATGGAACTTAAACACCACTTGGAGTGAATGATCTCACGCGAAGTCGCGAAGACGCGAAGCTGGAGTTCGTCTGGGATGGATCGAGGACGATGACGAGGACGAGTCGAGAGGCAATTCGGGATTGTACGCAGGATATTCTTTTTCGTGAAAAATACAAGTGGGGACTACACCTCATAGCGATGCACAACCGATGCGTGATACGGTTGAGGGCAGTCAAGAGTTATGCTCTTGACCAATCAACCAATCAACCAATCAACCAACTAACCAAACAAAGGAATCAAAAAATGAAAACGTTTACAAGAATACACACCAGAGCAATGACAACAGGCTCGACACAGAAACACAGCTCCCCAGCATGGGGCGTTGAGAAAATGAAGCGAAAAGTCGTGCTCTTCACGGCTCTTTTGGCCTGCATGGGCACGAGCGTAGGAGCCGCAAGCGTGGCATGGGGAGATGCGGCAACTTTCGCGGTTCTCGGTGGTGCAGGGGTGACCAGCACAGGTCTGACCACCATCCACGGCGACCTCGGCGTCAGTCCGGGAACCAGCATCACAGGGTTCGGACCG
>JBBQIY010000142.1:0-5735 GCA_038325415.1 Kiritimatiellia bacterium | reverse complement strand
GCGAAATAATTCATGTCTCTGTTCTCGTGACACCACGGAAGAAGTTTGCAACTGTGCATAACGTGTTGAGAATCAATGCTGTATTCTGACTCCTGACTTCTGTATTCTTGGTGGGATTCAACTAAATTGAATCCCACCCGCATGGAGGAGAGCTTACAGTCGCAAAACTTATGTTGAAAAACTCCGGAAACTTATGTTGGAAAATCTTGCATGCGGCGGAGGCGTCGGATCTCGAAGAAGATCACGGTCATGGAGACGCAGGCGGAGAGGGCATCTGAAACGGGCCCAGCAAACCAGATGCTGCGGACGCCGAAGAAGCGGGGAAGGATATAGATGAGCGGAATCAAAATAAGCGCTTGTCGCATGATGCTGAGCAGGATCGCGGCCTTGGCGCGGCCGATGGCCTGGAAGTAGGTGGTGGACATGATGGGTGCACCGATCAGCGGGATGGCGGCGCAGGCGACGCGAAGAGCCCACTTGGAGAGGTCGTAAACCTCCGGAACGTTGGTGAAGGCCGAGATAATGGGACCCGCAAAGACCATGCAGACGGCGGTGCCGATGGAGCAGATCGCAGATCGCCGTGGCAATGATCATGGCGCGTTTAAAAGCCTCCTCCACCCGGTTGTACAGAGCCATGACAATCGACCCGATTACTGCCGAGATAGAAAATTCCCAGAGTAATCGTCCGATTTTTTCCGTAGCGAGTCTTTCGGTCTTCAGCATGGTTTTGGTGGACAAGTTTTTACTGTGGCTTCGTGTAAGCGGGAAAACTTCTTAACCTCTGGGGTAAGCTGGAGCTGCCAGCGTTTCACCGGGGCAGTTGTCGGGAGCAAGGCTGATGGGAGGGAGCAACGTTTCGGGTGCGGCGATTTTCAGCATCAGTTGTTTCACGGCGACTCGAGCCATCTCGTCGGCTGGAATGCGGAACGTGCTGACTGATACGCCGCAGAAAGAGGATTGTGCGAGCTGAATCCCGAGTAACGAGAGATCGCGGGGTATTTCAAGTCCTTCCATCCGCGCGGCGAGTGCGATGCTGGAAATCTCTCCGCCATTGACGAGCAAGGCCGTGGGACGGTCGGGTCGACGAAGGAGCGTGCGTAGCTCATCGTAGAAGTGGACCTTATTCGGTGGCATCACCGCAAGCAGTTCGATGACAGAAAGACCGCTCGAAGCCATCGCCTGTCGATAGCCCTGAAGACGATCATGGAAGCTGAAGTGTTCCAAAGGGTGCGGATCGACGTAGGCAATACGGCGGTGTCCCCATTCAATGAGCTTCGCTGTCGCTAGAGTGCCTGTTGCCAACTCGTCTGGATAGACGCAGTCGGCATTCTGTTTGACGTTGCACCAGATCGCAGGGATTTGAAGGCGATGCAACAGGTCGGCGAGCATGGGTGGAGGTGCGCTGGCGTAGCTCACAAGAAAGCCGTCGACCGCGAGTTCGCGTAACAGTCGTGGCATCGATTCGATGTCGGTCAATAGATCGTCCGGCACGATGGCGCTGACCATGTGCATGTCGAGCTTCAGCAACTCTTCGAGCACCGTCCGAGGCGAATCGCCGGGAAGCCCGGTCTTGCCGACGTGTATGGCTTCGAGGACTCCGATGGCTCGGAAATGCCCGGCTCGCATGTTCAATGCCGAGGTGTTGGGACGGTAGCCCAGCGACTCGGCCACTTTGATGATGCGGTCGCGGGTTTCATCACCCAGTCGACCTTTGCCGCTGAGTGCCTGACTGACGGTCGCTCGGGATACGTCAGCTTCCGCAGCAATTTTTTTCATCGTGACACGCATGTAATTTTCCTTCTCAAGAAGTGCATTTTAACTTGTATGCCGAGTCTCAAGCAAGGAAATTGCACCGAGCAGTCCTCCCCAGTGATAGAAGCGGTCACTGTCTTCGCGGTTGCAACCTGATCCGGTGTCGCCGCAGTAATTTTCATGGACATGGCCGTGTTCTCTCCACTCTTTCAGAAGAAGTTTTTTCGACTTTTCAGCGAGTTGTTGGCGAACCTCGGGCAGATCGTAGTTGCGGAGGCCGAGGTAGACGAGGAAGTTCATTGGCGCCCAGATTCGCCCGCGCCAATAATGCTGCTCGGGATAGGCCGGATCGTTGCGGGCAATGCTGGGTAGCACCCATTCGCCCCAAAATTCTTCGGGGTTTAGCAGATGTTCATCGACCATTCGACGTGCCTGCTCCGGTGTGGCGGCTTTCGCCAACAATGCGTAGAAATTTGTTGGCGAAATGCGCCGTTCGAACGCCCCGGTGTCCGTCCGGCGGTTGAGGAAGAGGCCGAAGTCATCGTCCCAGAGTGACTTCAAGGCTACGCGATAGTGTTCTGCGCGTTCTCGCAATTCGGTCGCCTCGGCGGTGCGGCCTAGAATGTCTGCAAGCTCAGCCAGCGAATCGCAGTCCCAGACGTAGAGGCCCGTGAGCCCGACGTCCGCGAGTTTCAACTGATGGCGTTCGGTGTCGAAGGGAATGTCGTCATACATCGGCGAGTTGTCCAGCCCCGATTCGAGGGCGGCACCGAAACGAGCGTTGACGCCGTTGGTTTCCCAGACGTTGCCAACCGTTGGTTCGTAGGGCGAGGAGCCCCAGCAGAGCAAACCATCGGTGTCGCGATTAACAGGCCACCAACGATTCCATTTCAGCAAGGCATCGAAGACTTCGGCAATAAACCAACGCTGTCCCCAGCGTTGGTAGATGGCCAGTACCATGGCGGATCCGACGGGAGGTTGTGAGCGATCATTGGAGCAAAAGACGCCATTGGTGCTGTTCGGCACGAACCCCGCATCGACGGCTTCACGGGTGATTTCGATGGCGTTCGCGTAGGCGAGAGATTCGCTTTCGAACGACGCGAGAAATGCGGCAAAGTAGTTGTCCCAACAGAACAACGTATAGCCGCCGCTTCGGCAGCTCCACACGCGACTCACGGGTGAGACGACGCGCCCCTTGATCGGGTCGTAGATGGTGTTCCATGCCACGCAACTTTGCATGGCGTCGTAGACTTCCCAGGACTCGCCGGCGCGTGACGGTCGATGCTCGTGTTCGTGGCGACGACGCGCGATGATGGCGTCGATGGTTGCCAGATCCCGCGATTTGCCGGTGGAAATGCCGACGGGGGTTGTCAGCGGAATAACCCAATACGGAGTGCTTTCGCCGGGCCAGGGATCTTCCACGATAGTGCCTGTTGTGAAGACGGTGATCTCGCGTTCGGGGAGCTGGGCGACGAGTCGATCCGTCTCGCGCCGCAGGAGGCCAGGGCGGTTCCACAGCATCGCGATTTCAACGATAAGTGCGGCGGGTTTGAGTTGCTGCTGAAGGGGTGTCACCCTCGCGACCCAATCCGCACCCTCTGTGGCGGTTTCGATTCGCCACGTTGTATCGCGCCAGTTCAGCGTGAGTGAGGTGTAGGATCCGTCGTAAGCGTGGGCACCCGGCACGACGGTCTCAACGCCCTCACCGACACGCCCGACAAGAGCCTGCTTCAGGCATCCGCCATCACGGTATTCGCGCATGCCCAAGCCGATGCTGAAAGCATCCGGCAGGAACACGTGCGAGGTGACACTACGCGTGTTCCATGTGTTCCACCCCTGCGCTATACTTTTTACAAATTCGCTATAGTGGGTTTTATTCATGATGATTTGGCCGAGCCGTTTCGGCAGCCAATAATTTTGTTTTGCTGGATAAAAAATTGCTACTCTGACGATGACGCGGCGAGGACGCCGCGTTTACCGGTAATAAGTCCTATTCAGCCACCGTCCGGAAGAAGCGTTGAGAAGCTTCACCTTCAAGGTATCACGTTTTAACGGAAAGAAAAACGATTCTAGCACTTTCAAATTCCTATGTCTATTGGTTTTCATAAATTCGTCAGGTTCGCTAGGTTTCGAGTGGAATTGCAAAGAGTTGCAATCCCACAGAATACAGAACTCAGGAGTCAGAATTCAGCCTACCGCGCGAGGCGACCGCGAAAAACGATAGGGTAACTTTTTGGAATGAACCGAGAACGAGGACGAGGACGAGGAGGACGAGCAAGTAAGCAGGTGGAGTAAGTATACCGTTTAAGGACTGCGTTTAAGAAGGGGTTTAAGAAAGGGAGTAAGAAATCTCTGGTTTTAGCCGAAGTGCGACAAGTTCCATTCTGTCATCCAAGGGATCGTGGGTCTGTCGTTCTCGAAAATAATAGGTAACCACACGTATCGTGAATCGCTCAAATTTTTTGCGTCCCAGCGGTCGGCCATGAAAATGAAAGCATCGCGGTAGCCTTTCACGGGAAGGATGAATGTGCTTTGTGCATTGAAAGTGGTCTCGCGATCTGGTCCACTGCAAGGGTTGTCAAGTTCCGTCCAAGGGCCCCAGATGGAGGGCGCTACAGCAGATCGCGCGGCATTGGGACTCCAACCTGTACACCCCGAGGCAAATAAATAGTATTTTCCATTTCTCTTGCAGATGGCGTGCGCTTCCATGTAACGCTCGGGAAAAATTTTCTTATATTCTCCAGTATGCTTCAGATAGTCGTCGCTCAGCAGGGAAATGTAAGTGGTGTGGTTGTCTTCTGAAGAATAAAAACGGTAGGCTTTGCCGTCGTCGTCAACGAAGACGGTCTGATCGCGGCTGTCCGCGCCTTCGGGGTTGATGCTTTCGATATAGTGAAACGGACCTAATGGTGAGTCGGATAAGGCTACTCCCGCCCTGGCGGACTTATAGTTGATCGAATCAATGTGCATCCACATCACGAACTTCTTTGTCTTCGCGTTGTAGACGACTTTTGGCCGTTCAACCACTTTCGATGTGTGCAAGTCGTGCAACGGGTCGTCGGTAATGGCGCGGAGGGCAAGGCCTTCATTTTTCCAGTTGAGGAGATCCTTGGAGGTATAACACGAGATGCCAATCACATCCACCCGCGCACCACATCCGCCCGGGTTGGTCGGCCCATCTTTGTTCTCTCCGTAGAGGTAGTAAGTTCCGTCGTGGAATAGCACCCCTCCACCGTGAGCCTGAATGGGCTTCCCGTCTGTATCGAGCCAGACTTGTCCGGGTTGGAATGATGTGTGGGTCGCAGCATTAAAACTTTGCGTCTTGATAAGTATCTCCTTTCGTGAACGTGTTATTGCGTGTACTCCAATACGGATTAGATATTTAGGAAAACAACAAGTATAGTTGGACGACAGTCGGCCTGTCAATGACTGTGATTTCTGTCAATTGCTGGCTACGCCGAGGTACTTGAAGTCACGTTCCCGACGTGTTACAATGGGTACATGAACCGATTCTTTAATACTGCTGGGCCCTGCGTACCGGGCGAACACTATCTGCTCTCCTCTGCTGACCGTTTGGACGAGATCGCCGGCCTAGTGGAACGTAAGCAGTACTTTGTGATCCACGCCGCTCGCCAGAGCGGCAAAACCACGCTGTTACTGGACTTGCGTAACTCGCTGGAGGCGCAGGGTCGCCACCGTGCGCTCTACTGCTCGCTGGAGGCGGTGCAGGGTGTGACCGACCCAGAAAAAGGATTGCCGGCCATCGTGCGCTGCCTCATCGGCGTGCTGCCCGCGCTCGGTGCAAGGGACTGGTCTTCCGTGACCGATCCCATCGACTTCGCGGACTACACCAACGTCCTGAAGCTTCTGCTGCAGCGCTTCTGCGTTGCGCTGGACAAGCCGCTCGTATTGCTTTTCGACGAGGTGGACTGCCTCGCCGAAGGGACTCTGGTCACCTTTCTGCGGCAGTTGCGCGACGGGTT
>JBBQIY010000141.1:0-5770 GCA_038325415.1 Kiritimatiellia bacterium | reverse complement strand
GTACACTCAATATCCCCACCCGGGTTGCGCTGGGCAAGATCGTAGAGTGTTCCGTATCCAATGCCGTCTAAAAGCAGATCTCTATACCACGCTCGATCTTCCCAAAACTCAAATACGACATTGCGCGTGTGACGTATTTGCCCAGACTGCTGATATGAATACCCGATTTCAGCAAAATCCTGGATAAATGTCGAACCTAGATCCGCAAGCGGCACAAACCCTGCAAGAAAATCTTCGATGTCGCTACTAAATGCTGGCCATGATGTTCCGAGGTACAACTTAGTCGTCGCATCTACGTTCGAGTTCAACAAGAACGGCGCGTTGAGAACACACACTGCATCATCAGCGAGTTCCTCGCCGTTTAACAACGCCCGGAAGATCACTTCGACAGACAACCCATGCTGGATGCCTTCAATTCCAAATTCAAGCTGTCCGCTTCCAGCCAACAATGAAATATCCAACTGATTTGGACTGGGATTCTTGGCGAACACGATGCTCTCGGGCAACGCATCGGGGCCGATGATGCCGACTGCATTCGCTGTTCTCGACGGGAAGATCCGCACACGCTCCTTGGGAACCGGTGCACCGACCGGATCGTCGCCAGTACCGGATACACGAAGTTCGAATGTCAAACCCTCCGGAATTGCGTCTGCCGAAATACCGAGTTTGGAAATAGACAGTGCATAAATATCTGCAAGGTCAGATGCGCCATTAACAACATTGTCATTGCAATCGACATTCGGAATGCCGTCGTCGAGGTCATCGTTGTTGTTTGGCAGAATGACCATGCCGAAAGCATCGGTGAAAAGAACTGTGTTGGCTTCAAGAAGATGATTATTAGCGGTTCCACTTCGATTATAGTCACCGTCGATATTAACCGGAAAGGCTGTCATCTTGAGCGAAGCGCGGCAGATAATACCGGCGGCGGAACCCGTACCAATGAATGAATAAGTCAGAATGGAAGTGCCGTTGCTGACAGCCTGAACGTAAAGGCTGGCGGTTGAGCTGGTGCTCCAATAGATTCCATTGATACCATTGGCCACCGTCTGCCCGGAGACGAGAAGCGGAGTGGCAGTCGGGGCGGGGTTTGCACTCTGCCACACGCGGAAGGCGCTATCGCCGGAGAGAGAGAGTTTGTGAATCCCTGGAAGGCTGACGTCTGTCTTCAACTGCACCAGGCGATAGGCATTCGTGTCCATCGGCATGACCCAGCCGAAGTCCGGCGAAAGTTCAGGGTGCATGGCTTTGTCCTCCAGATGTATCATTGCGGCAAGGCTGGTATGTTCGTGGTAGAGTGACGGGATCTTGTCGCCCTTGCCTCCTCCATCTGCCTACGGATCACTTCTTGTCGATCTTGACGATCCTTAAAGAGTTTTGCATTGATCGTATCCTGGTCGAGGAAGCATCCACGCTTCACCTCGTCGTAAGCCTGAAAAGCATTGCCGTATTCATTGTACCTCTCTATGGGCAAATTAGGCTGTCTCTGCCAAGCCTGTCTAAAAGCTTCCTGAATTGGGTTGTAGTAGGGAGACTGATCCCGTCTGCTCGTCTTGACACCTAGCTGGCGGTTCCGCTCGGCTTCTCTCTTTATCGACTCCTTTTGCTCTTCTGTCAACACAGGTTCCTCGGGAACTTCCGGGAAAGCGCCAACAACCTTTCGGAACTCCACCAGAGGCAATGCCTTTCGGATCGTTTGCAACTCCAGTCCGATGGCAATTTGGTAGTAGCGAGGGTAATTCCACAGCGCAACTACCGTGTAAGGTACCGTCCTGTCGTCCTCAACAAAGGCGAAAAAATCAAGGTTTTTCTCGAAGAGCGTCTTGTTTACATATCGGCTTGGTGCTGCTGTTCTCCAACCGAATGGAACTTTCCAGCCCTGAGAAAGTTTCAACATGTGCTTTCCGGTGCCAAGCATTTTTTCAAACTCTTCCGGTGGCTCCTTCCCCGAGAAAAGCTGTGCGCCAGCTTCGTCGTTGAACACGGCGGCACGGCCCGAAACACTCATCCATTCCGGTTGCATCCTCGCCGCAAGCTTCTCGCATGCATCAAATGGATAGTCTAAGTCTGCGGTCAGTCGCGCCAGTCCCACTGCGGCGAGGTCGAGGCTCCGCTGAGCAAGAAAGACGTTGCCGTATCCCGTCGTTGCTGCACACCATTCAGATAGGTTGCAGAGGCGTGTTGCCCGCCTTTCCAGCTCCTCTCCTACGGGAAGTGACTGGAAATCCGGAGCCTCGCCGTCGAGCGTGACGGCGAGCGCAAGACCGAAGTCTCGCGCCTCGTCCAGCACCTTCCGCCACTCATTTGATGGACATCGGGTTTGAATATGCCAATTCGATGGTATGCGTGGACAGACCAAAACGTTACTTCGGGCTGTTGCGAGCAGCCCCACTATTCCGCCATCGCTCATGGCAGCAGACAGGGCTTGAATCCGTTTCAGTTCGTCGCCCGGGGTTCCGGCTGCGTATGCAACTGCGGCTATCATCAGGCAGAGGGTTATCAGTGTGTTTTTCATGGCATCTCCGTGTAGGTTTTATCAAATTCGATTCGTGTCCGGTAAATGACCCCGTGCTTCCGGTTGTCTCCGTACGAGCCGTTACCGTGACCGATCTGCAAGGCGGCGGCTTTTTGAGCGGCAGCAGTTTCGCCGCCACCGTCGAAGTTAAAGTCGTAGAGGTCTGTGACCGTCCCCCAAGACTTAACACCGATGACGACAAGTTTTGTTCCGAGGAGCGTAGTCTGCTTCTCAATTGTGAATTGTGCCTTGTGCGAAAGAAGCCGTCCGCGCCCGATCGTCCCGTTCAGGTCATCACCCAGATTCGGCATCCAGTCATTGAAGGTGAGCGTACAAGGAGTCACCCAGGCAGGGCTTTCGTGCTCGTGGGGTATGTCGTAATTTTGGTTTGGATCTTCAGGAAAAACTTGCGTCGTTCCAACTGGCTTGTTAGAGAAGAACGCAACGGCACTGGGACAGACGACCTCGTCGTAGAAGTCAACGATGGGATCCTCAACCTGCGGAGCTGTTGCGACTAGGTCGGCAAGAGAAGTTTGAAAATTCCAAGAGTATTCCTTAATTGTTGCGACACCGTCGTCGTCAAATTCTGCACCAGAATTGTGTGTCAGCCATTCGGCGAAAGTGCCGTCATGAGCGTCCAGCGTCACGGCGGAGGAACCCGTGGGCTGCTTATCCTGTGGAACTCCGGCTGTACCGCCATTGTAGAATATCTGGAGCAAACGCTTAGCGTGGGGCAACAGCCATTCTGTCGCCCAACTTGGAGTCGATAGGGAGCCATTGAAGATTTTTGCCATTCCCTGCTCCGCACTGTCGTAATAAGTCGCATTCGCCGTACAGATCATCGCCGGATTGACATCCCATTCATCATCCTTGGGCACATCGCCGACATCGAGCCGAACGGGGTACTCCCAGTCGTCGAGCGTTCCATTCCCGTTCGCGTCACTACCGACGACGATTTCCAAGTTCATAATTTCGTAAGCTGGAACGCTGAACTCTATTTCCTGCGGCCCGGAAGCGGGAAACCATCCCTCGCCAGAATTCAGCTTGAAATACGGGACGTTGGATAATAGCGCATACCTGAGCTTTTCCCGGACTGCTACAGGCTCGATTTCGACATCCAGCATGACGCGAAACGCCCCATCCGGGGGCTCCGTGACGTAGAGCATGTTCTTCTGAATCTCCGGTGGATCGTCCTTTAATGTCGGGTTGAAAATACGGTTGGCGGGATTTCCAGTCTCCCATAAGCCAATGAACTTCATGCTCCAGGCTGTCATTCTGAGCGAAGCGCGGCAGACAATGCCGGAGGCGGAATCCGTACCGATGAAGGAGTACGTAAGCGTTGAAATACCATTTGTAAACGCCTCGACATACAGAGTCGCAGTAGAACCGGTGTTCCACGAAACACCATTAACGCCATTGATTACCGTCTGCCCGGTAACAAGCAAGGGTGAGCCTGCTCCGCTTGTCTTATAGACGCGGAAGGTGTCATTTCCCGAGAGGGTAAGCGCATGTCGACCCGGTAGGGCAATATTATTACAAAGTTGGATTTTCCGGGTTTCTCCTGGATTCGCTGGCATAATCCAGCCGAACGCAGGGTCGAGAGAGGTGTGAGCGGCCTTGTCCCCAGCACTGACGGTCCCGTCATTGTCGAGGTCACCGAAGATGCGCTGGCTGAGCACGGTGAAGGCATTGGTTTTTTGGTGCGGCTGGTTGTTGTCATCAACATAGTCCCACACAATGCTTTCCGCGCCGGGATTTGAACTTTCACCCATCCCTTCGACATAAATTGCTTCGCCAGCATGGACTGTGCCGGAGAAGGGGGTAATTTTATAGGGATCAGCCCAAAGCGTAAGATGAGATGATGCGGAAATATTTGTGGCAGAGTTTGCGTATTTGACATTGTGCTCAGGACAGGGACAGCACTGTCCGGTAAAATAACCCAGCGGATAATAGCAGATAAGGTCATTCTCTGCGGCAGCCTCCCCCTCTTCGTCGTTGTTTACGGGAACCAGAAGCCCAACACTGAGATCTGCACTTCCGTCCGCCTCTGTGTCAGGGCCATGGAGCGCCGGCTCACCCGTGGTGGGATCACCGTCATGATAGTGGTCATAAGGAGAATCCCACTGAGAGGTTTCAGGCTCGTCCTCGAGCCACTCAGGATGTTCATCAAGCAGAGTGCAACGGGTAACCGCACGGGAAGCCCAACGAGAGGAGGCCGCGCCTTGCGTTATAAATTCGACAGCAAGAGAGCTTTCGCTCCCATTGTAAGCAAGTTGCACCATACTCCCCAGTTCACCACCAAGATCGCCGTCGGAAGACCACATCCAAGTTCCGGGCACTTCAGGTGAAATCAATGCTTCAACCTGTTTGACAGCTTTGGAGTGGAAACAGATCCACTCGGGATCAGTGCTGGGCACGGGTTGTGCGATCATGCCCGAGGGAGCGATTCGTCCTCCAGAGAGCGTCCCACCGCCGCCGAAGACGGGGTGAGGATTCCGGAATACTGCGAAAGGCGAGGCGACCGTGGCGGTCAGCGCAGCGGAGCAGTCGGTTGCAGCGTACAGCGAGACCGGGTGGGCGATACCTTCGCGTAGCGTCAATGTCCGAGACGTTGCTGAGGTGCTAAAGACCAAACGGTGGTTGTCGACTGCGAGCAGCACTGGGAATCCAGACAGTGAGCTGGAAGTAAACGTCACATCGAAGATTGTTGGAGAGCCGTCTTCGTTTCTGGGCTGGTCGTAATAATTAGTAGGAGATGTACCCGCAAGCACTTCTTTCCAGTCCTCCCAGCCATCACCATCCGTATCAATATTGTTGGCCACGGTGGGATCAAGGCCTTGAAAAAGTTCATCCGCCAGACTCAAGCCATCGCCATCTGCATCGGCGCTCGCATCATCCCACACAAGCGGCTGCACATCCACGCCATCTGGAATGCCGTCGTTATCGCTATCTGGATCGAGCGGATTTGTCCCCGCTGCAAGCTCATCGCCATCAAAAATCCCATCGAGATCGGTATCTGGCATCGCCGGATTCGTGTGATACAAGAGAACTTCATCTGCTGTGCTGATACCGTCACCATCTGCATCAGGATCGGATAGATCGAGATCACCGAAGGCCGTCCAGTAGAGCGAAAACTTCGAGGAGTTGGTGACAACAGAGCAGAGCGGTGTGGTCACGATGTTTGATCCGTCTAGACTGTAGAGCGAGGCGCAGAGGTGATTGGTTTCAGTGCAATGCCACCCTTCTGTGTCGATCAGC
>JBBQIY010000140.1:0-5772 GCA_038325415.1 Kiritimatiellia bacterium | reverse complement strand
TTTTCCGGTCACCAAGGGTCTCCCAGCCATCCCAAATGATCGATGCAAACCAATAGTCGGGGCGCTGCTCATTCACCCATTTTCTCATCGAAAATATCCCGGTCGCCTCGTTATGCGCGCTCGAAGGCGTATGATCTGTCTTGAATTCCTGCCATTGGTTGTCGTAAAACTCAGGCATGGCACCATCAAACATCGTCCACTCAAGCGGACCAAAAGAGGGATCGTAGAATGTGCTTTCCTTCTCCCTAGAGCCACCCCAGTTGTTATAGGCAGCAATTTTCAGGACTTTCTTCCAGCCTGGCGACAGATTGTTTTTAAAGCCGTCGTGCAGAGCTGCTTGCCGTTCAATAATGCTCTTTCGTAATAAACGACTACGCTCCACCTCAGTTAATGCATCGTATTTGCCCTCATACATCGGGTCCGACAAATGTCGGGGATCGGAAGGAGGCTTCAGCTCATTATTATCAATAAATATAACCAGGGGAGGATTTGGATAGACTTCTTGAAGTCTCCTCATCAGGGGTGTATCCACCAAATATTTTCCGGCCGCCCGCCACGTCTCAATATCAGCAAGCGGATTGAGTGTTTTATAGGGAGTCCCCTCGGCGTTGAACATGGCCCCATGTTTCTCCCGCGGCAGATCATGAAATTCCTTGATTTGGGGGTCATAGGCCATGACAGAAGGCAGATTACCTGTAGGAATGATGACAGGAAGATTGTTATCCCGCAGGTATTCCAAAGCTGGTTTCCAATAGAGTTCGAATCCCTGATTTGCCACACCGACCCAGTCCCATCCCTTATCTTGCCGCTTAGCGCGGTTCCCCAGCCAACTCGGATCAGCAATTGACGGCATCACAAAATGTCCCTCTTTGATCAGGCCGATGATGTATTCTGGCGTGTAGGTTAACTCCTTGGGCGGCATCCCATTTCCCATCCAGAAACCCGTGTTCCAATGGGCCGCTACCGGCAGAGGAAAGCCGCTTGGGCCCATTCCCGGCTTCAAGAGCTCTTTCGACAAGGTTTGCACGGTCGCTTTTTCAACCTCATCCTGAGCCAGGCTCAATCGAGGAACCAGTCCAAGACATGCTACAATGGTGGTAAGAAAAAATATCGAACTGGGTTTAATTCGGGGAGTTATTTTAGTTTTCATAAAGGAATGAGTGATAAAACGAATCTGGAAAAAGTTCCCCAATAAATATTGTTTCAGTCTATCACCTATCTACAACTCTGTCAATTGAGAATTTAAGTTTTTTTCTTTTCACCTCTTTTCGCCACGGCCTTTCATACTTGTCTACAGCATTGCTCCTCCGTTCAGTCTATTAAGCCTACACCGATCAGCCCGCGTCAGGACTGTCGGTCACGCTTGTGTCTCAAAACTTAAGCCCACTACCCATTTATCTTCCTCACCGTCTGCCCCGGTATCACCTCGCCAACAAACTTAAGATGCTTATCCGGTGAGCGAACGGTACGGGACGCCTCCGCCTCCGCCAGTGCCGCCCGGATCATTTGGTCGAAAGGCACCCGTAAGGTGGTCAGGAAGGGCGGCTGCTGGGTCGCGTTGTCGAGGCCGTCATAACCCATCACGCCCACATCTTCGGGCACTTTGACGCCCTCCTGCCGGAGATACTCCAGCACACCCAAGGCGCGCATATCGGAATCCGTCAGGATCACGTCACAAGGCAAGCCGCGTTGCACCAGCACCTCCGCACCTTGCATTCCCGCCGACTGGGTCGTCGAACCAGATAACACCATGCGCTTCTCGTCGCAGCGCAGCCCGAAGTCCTTAAGCCCCTGACGATACCCGTCAACCCACGCCTTGCCCCAGACCTCATCAGACCCAGCAAAGGCAATGCGGCGATACCCCAGCCCAGCGAGATAACCGACCGCCTTGCGCATACCGGTGAAGGGATCGTGGTCAATCGTCAAACACCGAATCTCCGGATCGGGTAACCCAAAAGCAATGGTGTAAACCTTGCCCTCGCGCACCAACTGGGCGAGGATTTCGCGAGGTTCCTTGATATGATGAAAGAACACTACGTCGTCCCTCCCCAAACCCTCCATCGAGACAGGCATGCCCATTCCCGACGTGGCACCCACCGAGGCAAAACGCCATTCCGTACCCGCAACGGACAAAAAAGCATGCATCAACTGCCGCACATACGGCCAGAAATCCGGGTTGTCAGCGGGGTCGTCGAGATGCTCGCCCGGCAACACGAGACAGAGGTTACGAGTGCGACCGGATACTGGCTTGGGACCGACAAACGTCCCACTGCCATTGATACGATGAATGAATTTCTCGGACTCCAACTCTACGAGCGCACGATGGATGGTGACCACGGTGGTTTTAAAATACAACGCTAATTCGATCTGCCCGGGAATCTGCTCACCGAATTCCAGCCCTTGTTCTGCAATCATTTTGAGCAGTGCCGTCTTGATGATTGAACGTTTCCCTTGCGGCCGTCGCAACTCAAGATTGTTTGATTTCATAATATAACCTCTTAAAAAAATTAACCTATCAACCGTTAATATAACACCAATCTACTCTCGTGTAAATTGAGATTTTAAAAGTTGTTTTTGAAGCCTTGCAGATCGGGAGCGAAATCCCCCGTCGGACGAGTAATCAAGCATTTTTTAAGTTACCGAATGGAGAGAAACGTAGCGTTTTATCCTGACCTGCAGGTATCTCCACCAAGGGCCACCGCAACGCGGCATTGACCCCCAAAGGTACGCGTGCCTGCTCCGTTGTTTCAGCCAAAACCCGTAACCGAGCCGGAAAGGACGTTGAATTGCGTAATGTCACCGTCAGCGATCCATCCTCCTCCCGATGCGTGGCCTCCAAGCTAACATGGTCGAGAACCTGAACGAGACCACAGTCCGGCTGGACATAGAGACCGGGAACTTCGATCCAAGTCAGCATCAGACTGACTTCCGGCCAACAAGAGCCTTCAAAAATTCCGCCGACCGGAATGTACGGGACTTCCCAGTCGCTGAGATTGACTCGCTCATTGATCCAGCCGGATCGGAGTCGACCGATGGGACGATCCACTCGCGAAACGTACTGCGGCAGATGATGGGCGATGTCTGTCAGTAATTCCAGATAGAAATGCTCACCCGTGGCGCGAAACAGTTTCAACAGCGAATCACCGGAGAGTGTACAGATGCCAGGGGCAGCGTGCTTGTTCTGAGCATTCGCATAAACAGCACCGTTGCTACGCATATCGAGCTTGCCAAAGAGCGAATCCACAGG
Source organism: Kiritimatiellia bacterium (assembly GCA_038325415.1). Lineage (GTDB taxonomy): Bacteria > Verrucomicrobiota > Kiritimatiellia > RFP12 > UBA3636 > JBBQIY01. The sequence continues at coordinate 2,525 of JBBQIY010000140.1, read as the reverse complement.
AAAGCGATAATCGTAGGAAACGACCCAGGAGGCACATTGTCGAGCCAACTGCCCAGCGGCCCGCAACCACTTCGCCTTGGCGGTCGCCTCGTAAAGCACGACAAAGGATTCCAGCAGGGCAAAGGCGGACTCGCTGTCCGGCGCCTGCAAGATCTCACCAGGGCCGGCGTTGGTAACCCCACTACACACATCCCGATCATAGTAAAGCCCTGCAGCGGCTTCAGCCACGTCCAGAGCACGGGGCCAACCAAGAATCTCCGCAGCCAGTGCCAAACCAGCCGGTACAATCCCCCCAGAGGTCGTCGCGCCAACCATCAAATCGCCGGTCTCAACATTAACGAATTGACCGAACTGACCGTAGCGATTCCACAGGCGAACAAACGCCTCCGCAAGGCCGCGGTAACCGCTCAACCAGACGTCAGATGGTTTCCATGCCGAGTCCTGTTGCGCCAATAGCTTGAATTGCTTGCCCAGAAAATACAGCGCATCGGCACTTTTGCGCACCATGTGCATGTGACCCGGATGCACGTCATAGAACCCGTCACCAAACCAATTCTTCCCGTCACCCATCCCATAAAGAAATCCAGAAGGCGCAACCGTCTTCACCAGCATCGTATCCAGATTGCGCTGGGCTCGCTCGCGCGACTGGGCTGTGCCGTCGGCGATCAGGGCTTGCGTGACCATGCCACCGCCACACCACCCCAGTTGCCACTGGTTGTTCATCGAGGTAACTGGGTTCCCATCGAGATCGGTGCGGGTACCCGAGCAGAAGAACCCATGTTCATCATCCCAGTTCTCAAGATTGTACTTCGCCTCCAACAGATTCCAAGCCGCCGAAAAGGGCAACTGATGTTGCTGTTCTGCTGCCGGAGCCAGCGTCTTTCGGAGCTGACAAAAGCGGTCGAAAAACCCCTGCACCGTGGCGACGGGGAAAACGTGCAACCGCAATCGCAACGTCACACTGTCACCCGCCTGCCAATCAACCGCCTGATCCTGACTGGGAATCTGACTGCACATCACCGTTCGAAATTCTCGGACACACGGCGCGGTGACCATGAAGGAGGCTTGATCACGCTCGTCTGTCTCGCCAACCGTCAGCCCGGAATTACCGAAACGGGTCTGCTGTTCGGTGAACAGCCAAAAGCCGTGCGAGCAAGCGGGAGAAAAGAAACCCATGGCTGGGGTAGACGGATCGCCGGTTGTCTGTTCAATGCGTGACCGCCCGGATCCCTGTTCCAAATGCGGTATATCCGTGATCGTGGTGGGCAAGTCGGGCTGCCAATCCGCAGGGTCACGGAAAAGGGGCGGATACTTGACCCGAGGCAAACAGCGGAAACGATTACCCCTGTAAACTGCGCCTGGCAACAGCACATAATTGGCCGTAGCCCATTGCTGAAAATCAAAGATGGCAGCGACACCCGCCGAAACAGCGTGCCCAGATTTCAATCGGAAGCAAAGCTTCACCTCCACGCCGTCCGCCTGATCGGAAACCGATGTCATGGTCCACGCGCATTCCCAGAGACCCGTGTCCGTCGCCAATTCGGACGATCCCACCGGGGATAAGCCGAGCGGCACTGCAAAGTCCAGTGTCCGCAGAACCTGGTTTCCCTGATAATAGCGAATCGCCGCTCGAAAATTACCGAACAGTGGGCTGAGTAAAGATTGGATATTTCTAGCGTTTGCCATAGGGAAGTGCCTCATCAGATAATGGAATTAAGGGATTGTTCACCAGTGCCTTTAGCCACAGATCCGCCATCAGGTTCATGCCGTCCGGCCCTGGGTGGACAGGATCATTTCCATACCACTTTTCGCGATTTTTCGAAAAGTGCGCGAAAAAGTCGGGCCCGGGACGGAGGCCTCGCTCTTGAATCAGTCTATCGATGCAGGCGTTGTATTGCTTCAAAATTTCAGCCGCTTCAGGCCAGTAATCGTAGCTCGGTCGAGCCAAGTAGATGGTCTCAGGCGCGGCACCGAAGTCGGCGCCCAGGAGGTCGACAATTGCCTGCAGGTTGACGGTAAACGTCTCGGGCGAGACGTGATGCCGCTCGTCATTCACGCCGAGATGGATCAGCCAGAGGTTCGGTTTCAGCAAGTGCATGCGATCCCACCATCCGCCATGATTGAAACGCATCATTTCCAAATAGTGCTCACTGGTAAAGCCGCCCCAACCTTCGTTGGCGATAAAAACCGGCTGCTGCCAAGCGTCCGTCAGTCCGTCATTTAAACGCGTCATCCAGCTTTGCAAGCAGTTGACTTCGGGTTTGTTAACGACCGCTGTCGGCGCGAACTGCGGAAAATTGCGTCCGTCGCGTGACACCACTGTGGAGGGAAAATCAGCCGCACTCAGCTCCGCACCCTCGCGCCAGAATCCATGACTATGGTAACCTTCGGTCAGGCTGTCGCCTAAAGCCGCCAGCACGGTTCCGATACCGATTCCCTGCCACAAGAAGGAATTCGCGATATCCTTATTCATTTTCAGATAGTCGACGCGCAGGGCATAGGTGCCGGTTGACAGTGCCACAAAG
>JBBQIY010000139.1:0-5782 GCA_038325415.1 Kiritimatiellia bacterium | reverse complement strand
CCAACTTCTGACTCCTGTATTCTGTCTTCTGACTCCTGTGGGCGTCAAACTATGTTGACGCCCACCCTGCTAGGTTTGAACGTTGATATTAAACCCTTTTTATGGCACAATTGTCTGCAAATGGGATTTGAGGCAAACCTTATCCAAATCAACCCCTCGAGATGAAAAAATGTCTTATGTAGTCGCCGTAGCAAATCAAAAGGGCGGTGTCGGCAAGACGACAACCGTCGTCAACCTAGCCGCCGTACTGGCCTCGAATGGCAAAACGGTTCTGGTCATCGACCTTGATCCGCAGGCAAATGCAACATCAGGACTTGGCGTGGAGCCGAAAAGCGGCGTCAGCCTTTACCCTGCTCTCATTGACACGGCCAATGTCGATGATGTGATCGTCGGCACCGCCGTCGAAAACGTTAATATCATCCCCTCCGAGGTCAACCTCGCTGGAGCTGAAATCGAAATCGCGCGCATGCCCAATCACCTGCTCGGACTCAAAAAGGTGCTGGATCCGATCAAGCAAGCAAGCGTTTTCGACTTCATCATTATCGACTGCCCGCCCTCCCTCGGTATTCTCATGTCGAACGCCCTAGCGGCCGCCGACTGCGTTCTGATCCCCATGCAGTGCGAATATTATGCCATGGAGGGACTGAGCGTCATTACAGGTCTTGTCGAGCGCATGCGCTCCAGTGGTGCCAACCCGAATCTCAGGATCAACGGAATCCTCATGACCATGTACGGGCACACCCGACTGGCCGACGATGTCGTCGAGCAGGTCCAAAACCATTACGGCGATGCCGTTTACAAGGCCATCATCCCCCGTAGCATTCGTGCTGGCGAAGCTCCCAGCTTTGGTCTCCCCGTCGTCGCCTATGCGCCCTCCTCGCCCGTATCTGAAGGCTACTTTAAGTTCGGTAAAGAATTTTTAGCACGCAACAAGGCTCGCGTGATGGCAGAAATGAAAGTAGATCTTCCACCGCAATCCCCCTCCGCCGGATTGGCGTAGTGGAACCCTATCCATCGATTTCGAAATAAGAGTTCAAGTTCACTATTCGAAATTTATAATTTGTAATTCGTAATTTCAACCACGATGCACAAAAGCAAACCGAGACTCCGCTCGTCCGGACACATGGCATTCATGCTTGCGGCGGCGGCTTCCGTTGTCGGTCTCGGAAATCTTTGGCGTTTCCCCAGTACTGATCCTTCTCATCCAAATCACCTCCGTCTTGGTCGGTTTTAAGAGCCTTTCGATCTAATCGAAAGAAAAAATTATGGCACTATTCATGACCCTTTGGATTAAGTTGTTCTTTGTCCTGACACCGTTCTTCGGGCTCACCATGTTTCTGACGCTAACCGAAGACTACGACGAACAACGGCGCAGGCGGCTCGCGGTTACGGTATCCGCTACGGTCGCCGTCATCTGCATGATCCTGTTGTTTGCCGGCAAGCAAATTTTCTTGCTCTTCGGCATCACGCTGGACGCCTTCCGCATTGGATCGGGTGTGCTTTTGCTGCTTTCTGCCATTGGGCTGGTTCATGGGAAACCGGCAGCTGCCGCACCTTCCAGCGGAGATTTCGTTGTGGTTCCTCTAGCGATCCCGATTATTGTGGGTCCTGCCACCATGGGAACGCTTCTCGTGATGGGGGCTGAACTCAACACCTTGTCGGCCAAAGCACTTGGATGCGGCTCTCTCCTCATGGCGGTTCTGACTCTTGCCGTCGTGCTGCGTGCCGCCTCACTGATACAACGCATCCTGGGCGTCCGAGGCATTACCATTCTGAGCAGACTCACAGGACTCATCCTGTCAGCCTTGGCTGCCCAGATCATCATGACGGGAATCCAAGGATTCCTCGGTATTCCAATGCAATAAATAGGGACTGCTCTGTTACGGCACCAAATTGGGTAGCAGGGGCGGTTCGCCAAGGGGCAGCGGATCGGGGTGCTGAAGCGGTGGCGGATCTTGCTGAGGCTCAGTGACGTTCAACCGCACGGGAATACGCGGAAGCTCGCGTTGTATGAAATCTGGATACCGTATCGAGAGAAGATACAGGAATACGACGACAAGCACAATCAACGCAACGACGAGCGATGTGACCTTGTAGTGCTTCAGACATTTGGCCACAAACGGGTGCTCCATCAGCCAGATGAGGCGTCGCCGACGTTTCGGTGAAATTGCCGAAACTACCGATTCCGCTGGATCATGGCGCCGCATGAGAGTGATCGTCTTCTGAAATTTTTGCGCTGTATCGGAACACGCTTCACAATGACGAAGATGTTCGCGGACAAGTAGCGACTGCGGATCACCCAGTTCGTGCGACATGTACTCAAAAAGAATCTCGCGAATCTTTCCGCAGTCGAGTGGATACTCCACGTCCGGTTTTTCAGGCGACCGTTCTCGTGTTCGTTCAGTTGCCATTTCGTCTCCCTTCTTCGCCAAAATGTTCCGCCAACTTCTGCATGGCCTTATGAAGGATAAATCCGACATTGCCCATGCTGAGCCCTGTGATTGCTGCGATTTCTTTATACGACTTCTCTTCATAGACCTTGAGTACGACAAGATTCCGCTCACGCTCGTTTAAAACTTCAAGCGCAGCAAGAACGCGATGGGCATCGAAGGAATTCGGATCAATGCCTTGTCCTTCACTCGGAGCAACGGTTTCACCGCGTTCCTCAACATGGAGCTTATTGATTTCGCCTCGCCGTTTTTCTTTGCGGATATAGTCAATGGCCTCGTTATGGGAAACCTTGTACAACCAAGCTGAGATCTGCGTTCCGACCTCCATCGGCCCTCGCCACTGCTGGGCCAACTTGATGAAGGCCTCTTGGACGATATCTTCGGCAAACGACGGGCTCCCCGTAATACGAGCGACATAGACAAGGAGCTGGCGTTCGTAAGCTGAGACAATGGCCTCCAATTCCGAATGCGGTCGTCTATCCTTTTTCGAGAATAGCGTCAACTTAAAGCCCCGCCTTTCGCTGCGCGTCCTGACGATTCTTCGTGGTTTTCCAAAAATTAACAAAGTCGTCTATAAACTTCTTAAGGTCAACTTTTGCGAAAGCGACGTTCGTCGCTACAAGGGGGTCACCGCTCCTCTCTAGCTCCTGTAAATAGGTCGGCAGAACGCTCGCATACGGTTTGTTGCGCTCCAGTGGAGCACCGCGCATGAGATAATAGACCAAGCCGTAGGCGACTGCATAGTTGACCTCTGGATCCGAATAAAACGTTCGCGGTTCCATCGCAAAAAACGCGGGTATCAATTGATTCCAATCCATCGATTTCTTTTTCAGAAGATCTTCGATTGTCTGTGAATACCGTCGAGACTCATTGACGGTGAACTTTCCGTATCGGTCAACCTCACAGTTTTCAAAGAAGCAGGCAAAGCCTTCATTGAACCAAACGGATGGCGAAATCCCGCCCATCGCCGCAAACGCATATTGATGAAATCCTTCGTGTTTGATGATGCTCCGAATCGAGCCTTCACCCACTGAAGCGACTTTGGAGGTGGGGCGAATGACAAGTTCCCTTCTGCCACCCGAAAAAATTCCACCTGTTTTCTCGGCATCCAGTCCTGCAACACCTTCACCTAAGTAGGCCATAAAATCGTTTTCACGCTCAAACAAACGTAAGACGCCAACCATGTCGGTGGCAATTGTAAACCGCGGGATCGCCTGCTCGAAATAGGGCCGAAGTCCCTCAAGATCGTCCAGAAGGGTTCCTGCGAACTGCTCAGCGGACTTGTTGTCCGAGATCATGATGTAGTTTGCCGAATCCATAAACCACCAATCCGAAAGAAAAGCGATGCTCCGCTGGGCTCGCGCACGTGAAGGACTGGTTTTCACGGACACCACAGCGCCCCGCGTTCTATTTTTACGGACCGATCGTGGCCGTGTTCCTTCGAATCCGCTGGTTGTTTTAAGCGCACTCAGCAATTGGTCGTTGACAATTCGCTCTGTGTCGGAATCTGGCATCTCCGCCAAGTTCAGGACAAGGGCGAACCAGTCGTGAGGTGCATCCGCCTGGCCTGGATATCCCGGGTTCAGCCTGAAAGCGTACGCCAACGTGCGTGGATCCGTAAACTTAAATTTTAAAAGCTTGGTCATCCGCGATGTGTTGATTCGCAACGTCTCCGGTGCGTCTACAACCTTATCCCCACAGAAGCTCGAAATCCAGAGAGCCAATTCCTCCGGCTTTGAATTTCGGTCCAGCTTGAGTTGGTCCCCGATCATCACATTTTCGAATGCCTCTCGCGTGACATTCATGCCTACCAGACCCGGAGGAAAAACCGCATTCATTTGTGCAAGCGTCAGAACATTAACATAGGGATCGACCCAGCACGCAACGGTTTGCGATTCTGCCCAGAGGTCGAGAGCACGCGACCGATCCTCAATCCAGGTTTGCGTGCCATTGGAGAGCGAATAGCGCATAACCTCTACGGGTTTGAGGGGATTCTCCCGTGATCCCTGCGGTAAGGGAAGGATAAGTTTGAGTGCTTCGATTTCGGCAACAGCAGTAAACCTGAGTTTATTCGCAACAGCCGCCTCAGCTCCGCAAAATAGACCCAGAAAAAGAAAAAGAGAAAGTAACGATGTAAACAGTCTTTTCATAAGCAAGATTATACACGATCAGTGCAAATAAATAAACGAGAACAATGCCCTTGCATCCCGTTACTCCGCTATGCTATAGTTATGCCGTCTTCCGTTAAATGCGGAATTTTACTTTTTTCTTATCCAAGGCTTTTTTCATCCATGCTCAGAGCAACGTTTTTTTCACTTATCGTTCTGTTCGCCTCTTTCTCATCGGGTGCCGACATCACCGTGTCGGGAACTTCCGAGCTCGCAGGTAAACAAACCATCAGCCTGACCGCGTTACGTCAAGACAATTCGGCCCTTTCCCGAGAATTCTTATCCGTCTTAAAAAGCGATCTGACGCGTTCAGGCTATTTCATACCTGTTGACGCGCAAAGCGCCTCGGTCGTCCTCGATGGCGTTGTCCAGTCTGGAGGGTCGGGCGTGTCGGCACAGGTCACCTGCAAATGGGTCCCGAACATGCGACAACTCACGTGGTCGATCAATACATCATCCGACCAAGTTCGCGATGCCGCCCACGCGCTCAGCGATTTCCTTGTGACCAAGATCGCCGAGAAACCCGCAATGGCTTCTTCGAAAATTATTCTCGTCGGCCGCCGTGGTCGTGCTTCCGAGGTTTATGTTTGCGATGCAGATGGTGCCCGACTCCAACAGGTTACCAGCGATGGTAAACTGTGCATGTCCCCGACGTGGCTCCCCGGGAAAAATGCTTTTCTTTACACCTCATGGATTTCGGGTACGCCTGCCATCTATAAGATAGATCTCAACACCAAACGACGGGAAGTTCTTGCAAGCTATACCGGCATGAATCAAGGTGCCGTGGCCTCTCCCGATGGGAGCATCATGGCACTGATTCTCTCACAGTCGGGCGGAGTGGATCTTTATGTCCAGAACATGGCCACTCGAAAATTGACGCGTATCACGACCAGCAAATCGATCAACGAATCAAGCCCCTCTTGGTCTCCCGATGGAAATAGTCTCGTTTATGTGAGCGACGAAGGCCGAGTTCCTCGTATTTACACGATGGACGTTGGCTCGAAACAAGGCCGCCGTGCGACCTACTCCTCGGAAATCCGCGAAGGTTATGCTCCCGAGTGGGGTCCTGGAAATCAGATCGCTTTCTGCGGTCGTTCCGGTGGACGATACAAGGTTTACACCATCGACGCCAAAACCGACCCTCGTACAACAAACCCTAAGCTC
>JBBQIY010000138.1:0-5789 GCA_038325415.1 Kiritimatiellia bacterium | reverse complement strand
CGGGCGAAAGCGCAACAATCGGTGCTGTCTCGGTAAGCCCGTACCCCTCAAGCGTCTTGATGCCGAATCTTGTGAATGCTTTAAGCATCTCTGGATCGGAAGCCGCGCCGCCGCAGACAATGACTCTGAGCTTGCCGCCGAGTGCGACAAGAATCTTCTTGCCGACGATACGCCCGAGGCCGATGGACAACATGATCTTGGCCATTGGATTCTTGCGAATTTTGACCATGATTGCGTTGAGCATTTTCTCGGCGAGAAGAGGGACTGCAAGCAGGACTGTGGGTGAAACTTCGCGCATGTTTTCCGAAATGGTCTTCAGGTTTTCTACCATGCTTGATTCACACATGACGCCAAGCGGAATCAGGAAGTTCGCCGTAAAGGCAAAGGCGTGGTGGAGTGGGAGAATCATGAGAAAGTTGTCGGTCGTATAGACCCTGAAAAACTGCAAGGCGCCATCGAGCTGCGCGGTGAAATTTCCATGCGTCAGCATGGCGCCCTTGGGGCGGCCCGTTGTGCCGGAGGTGTAAATGATGGAGGCGATGTCGGACTCGACTGGCACATGCCGATCAAAAAAAGAATCCGGCTTTTCAGCGTCCTCAGAAACGGATTTCATCAGGTTATCAAAATTGTGATGAGTAATGCCATGAGAGCGACTTGATTCTGTGACCACGCCATCGAGCAGGATCACATGCTTCAGGTTGGTGAGTCCCGATTCGATCTCGTGAATGAGCGGCCATATTTTACCCCCCGCAAAGATGGCGCAGGATTCGGAGTCACGCAAAACATGCGACACTTCGCGTTCTTGAAGCTTGGCGTCTATGGGGACGACTTCGATGCCGCTACAGGAGAGTCCGAGGTAGGTAACAATCCATTCGGGGCGGTTCTCCATCATCAAGGCAACCCGGTGACCCGGTTTGATACCGAGTTTTCCAACGGCTTCAGAAACGGCGCGTGCTTTTTTGTGATAATCTGAAAAAGTCCACGTATTCCAATGACCGTTCGTTTTCCATCGCAGGGCGATTCCGGTGGGGCGTTGTGCGGCAGCGTCAAGGAGGAGCGTTCGTATTGTTGCCATTTTTCAGTTCGTGCAGATATTAGAAAAAATAATGGAGTTATCGATTTCAAAATGATTACATATATCTTTGAAATTTGCAAGAAAGTTCACGGTGGTCAGCCTGAGTTCCTGAGTTTGCGAGAAGCGGCAGGGGCGCCGCGTCTACAGGACTTCTGGCAGGATTTCCGGCAGGGCGTGCGTGGGCGGCGTGTGGCAGGGGGCGCGCCTCAAGGGCTTGTGGGAGCGCGCGCGTAGGCGGCTGCGACTAGCCACTAGCGACTAGCCACTAGCGACTAGTCCGGTAAGCCGTCGAATATCGCGTAGAAAGGAAGACCGCGGGCACCGAGTTTGGTCATGAGCGTTTCGATGTCAGGATCGTTAAATTGGGTGCAATCGACTTTAACGGCGTGGTAGCCCGACATGGCTGTGATGACAGCTTCGTCTTTGAAGGTCGTTCTCGCCATTTTGCGGCATGCGGTACACCAGTCGGCAGTGAGGTACAGTAGAACCGGCTTGGGGTTTTTCGTGTAATTTGTTTTCATGTCGGCATCAGATAAAATCCATTGAATGCCGCCAACGGTTACTTTGTCTGCTTTTTCGGGGAGCATGACACGCCATGCGGTGTGGGCGTATTTGAAGGCGAAGGCGATGAAGACGATAGCAAAACCGTATTTGATGATGTTCATCCATTTTCCCGGGCGGGGCAGCGTGGCGATTCCGCCACCGAAGAAAGCCCAAGGGAGACCCATGCCGAGGCCGAGAAAGAGTGGAAGTGCCGCGCCAGCTCGGTATCCATCGCTTACCAGCGTGGCGGAGATCACGAGCGTCCAGATCAAGACGGGTGCAACGCAGGCTCCCGCGAGGAGGGCAGATCCCACGCCAGCGGCGAAGGCACCGAGGAGGCGTAAGGCAGGGGATGTGGGCTTGTCTTTTTTGGCACCGCCACGACGGAAAAATCCGCTCAAGCGGGAGAAGTCGATGGTGATGACATCGAGCATGGCGAGGGAGAGCACGCAGAAGATAATCGCGATGCCTGCATTGAAGATCGGATTAGACTGGATAGTACCAAAGGCGGTTCCCGTGAGTACCGAGAGAATTCCGAGGGAGCCGAAGGCCACCGTAATACCGAGACCGAAGCAGGAACCGACGATGAGCCCTTGGCGTTTCGTCGATTGGCTGGCACCAATGCCGAGAATCGCGAGATTGACGGGGATCAACGGTAGCACACAGGGGGTGAAATTGAGAAGAACGCCGCCAAAGAGGATCGCGACGATGAGCAGGAGTATTCCGCCTTTTGCAAAAGCCGTTTCAAGGATATTGGTTTTTGGGGGTTTCGAATTCGGATCGAGGAATTTCAGGAAATCATCGGACGAGGCGTATGCAGAGAGCACGCGCGATGGAGCTGAAGCGTGCACAGGCTCGACGACAGGTTCTGCTTTCTTCGAGTCGAAGGCGTAGAACTTTTTGGTCTCCGGCATGAAGCATTGTGAGTCCGTACAGGCTTGCCAGCCGACGGTCACGAAATGCGCATTGGTAAAGGCCGTGGGGAGAACATAGTTCAGCGAGACATCTTCAAGATAGAACATGTCAACCAGGCCATCGATATTCTTTTCCACGGGTGTGGGTGGATTCACTGCGTTGAGCACAAAGGTTTCGCCGGAGGGAAGTTCGGCTGTCGCCGATATGGTTTTGGCATACGTCTTAAAGCCCATCGGAATGGAGAATTCAACGACGATGTTCGAGGGGGTGCTGAAGGAGAGACTGGGAGTAACCTCAGCGGAGTACGCGTTTGCAGTGAAGAGCGCGAGGGTTAGAATGATCGTGAGATATTTTTTCATAAAAGGGGTTCCATTCTTGTAGGGCCTGGAAAAACCGTCACGCCCTATTTTTAGTGTGTGTTCGTCTGGATGGTGGTTTCGAGTTGATTGATCATGGCATCGGCCGCAACGGGATCAGCATAGTAGAAGAGCAGAATGATGATCGTAGCCAGTGTACAGGTTACGAATCCGATAAGGGCACCGATCTTGAGCCATTCAAGAAAGGCGATATGGGCGCCGTAGCGTTTCTCCATCATGCCGAGGGCGACGATATTGGCCGTCGAGCCGATCGCCGTAATGTTGCCGCCGAAGCAGGATCCGAAAAGCATCGCCCAGCGTAGGGGGCCGAGTTCAGGGTGCGATTGAACCAGCTCATTGACAATCGGGATGAAGGCGGCCACAAAGACGATGTTGTCGACGAAGGCCGAGCCGAGGGCGGTGATACCGACAATAAGAGGCGTGAGGATAAATCGATTGGTGCCGAAGGTTGTGGTGAAGTGATGGGCGACGACGTTGGTAATGCCGGTGGTCTCGAGAGACCCAGCCACCGCGAAAAGTACGAGAAAGAAGAGGAGCGTCCACCACTCGACCTCGGCTTCGATGTAGTGGCGCGCGCGCTTGCTCCGGTAGATCATGAGGACACCTGAAATCGTCAGCGGAGCGACGATGAGCATGGTGTTGGGTGCCAACCCCAGTTGATGTTCAATGAAGCTGTGCAGTGAGATGAAGACCAGTGCCGAGATGAGAATGAAGAGCCCGCGGCGGTAGGGGATGCGAACCAAGGGGCCAAGCCCTAGGTTGCCCGCGCGGCGTTTGGCGAGTCGTTCATCGAGTAGCGCGATGTCCTTGCGAGCCCAGAACATGAGAATCGCCATCGTGACGAAAAGTGAGAGGAGCATAATCGGTGCCGCGTGGGAAAGGAATTCGCCGAAAGAAAGGCCGGTCTTGGTTCCGATGAGCAATCCGACTGGGTTGCCCAGCATGGTGCCGGTGGAACCGATATTGGTGGCGAGGACGCTGATGAGTACGAAGGGTGTTGGACGGAGCTTCAAGGTGTCGCAGACTTGGAAAACAAGAGCTAGCACGAATACGATGGACGTGACCTCATCAACGAGGCTGGCCATGATTCCGGAGAGAAGGATCAAGGTTACTACGAACCGCTTCCCTGACATGTTTTTCGCGTTGAGGATAAGTTGAATGAGCCACGTGAATAAACCGAGGTCTTTCAGCACACCGACGAGTGTCATCATGCCCACGAGGAAAAGGATGATGTGTAGCTCTGCTTTCTCCATCATCTGCGGGAGCGTCATGACGTTTGCTGCGAGCATAACGGAGATGCCGATGAAGGCAACAGCCAGCCGCATGTTCCAGAACAAGAGCGTGGCGGAGATAATCGTGATGAAGGTGGAGACGGCGATGACCTGACTGGGAGTGATCGGCATCGTCGGTGTGGCAAGCTTTGTGGTGAGCCAGCCCGCCGAGCACGTCAGAAAAATCATCAACAGCAACTTGGGGAGCGCTGATCTGAGAGAAATAGATTCGGTTTCGCTGTGCATCGTGATATCGCTTTATTATTTAATTCCGAAGAATTTTGTCTAGAAAATGTGGCAGGGTGATCACGCCGAGAAGTCTTTTGCTATCCACGATATAGCAGGTACTCGCATTGCGCTTTGCCATGGCTTCGGCGACCGCGATTGCAGGCTGATTGGCATGGACGGTTGGATACTCGTGGTGGAGGATCTCGGAGAGCCAAGTATTTTCTTCGTTGCGCAGAATATTCACAAAAGGCTCAAATTGGAGAATAGGAGAAAGATCGTCCATCCAAAGCAGGTAGTCTGGCATACAAACACGCAGAAGGGCATCTGCCGTAACGACGCCGGTCAGGTCGCCATCTTTGTCGATGACAGGGATTTCCAGCAGGTTGTACGAGACGAACATATCGATCGCATCCTTGAGGCTATTGGTGTCGAGCAACTTGTATCGCAGAGGTTCCATGATATCGCCTGCGCAGATAAAATCGGGGAGGATCATACCGCCACGGCGGAAGAAGCTGACGATTTCATGGGGCGTCGTCAACGTTGCGGCGTTTTCGGCGGCATCACCATTTTGAAACGTTTTGCTGAGTGCCGAGATAATCTGGAGATAAACGGAAGGCTGATCCTTGGGTACCAATACCAGGATGACCAGCTTGACGGTGGAGCCTTCACCATTAAAGCGGAGTCCTTTTGGAAGGGTGGCGACGGCGACGAAAGGTTTGTCGATTGAGCCGATTCTGGCATGAGGGATTGCGATGCCATTGGCGACGAGTGTAGCACCTGCGGTTTCCCTCTCGCGAACGGATGCAAAGATGCTCGGAACGTTTCCGATGCCGTGGTTGAACGCCAGGCGCTTGAGCATTTCCATGATCAGCTCATCCCGATCTTGGATTGGCGTCTGGCAGAGGACATCTTCCTCACTGAAGAGGAAGACGAAATCGCGTGCTGGTTGCGGATTCGGTTTCATTTATGACCTAGTTTGCTTCGTCGCTGATTTGTATAAGTCGTTTTCATAGTTTATACCACTGTCAGCCTTGAATTCGCAAGAAAATAAGTTGGGACAGCAACGAAAGGGGTGCGCGTCAAAATAGTTTGACGCGCAGAGAAGTCAGAAGTCAGAAGTCAGAAGTTGGAAATCAAGCACTTACGCCAATTTTGGCGAAATAATTTATGTCTCTGTTCTCGTGACACCACGGAAGAAGTTTGCAACGTAATCGGTTAGCGACCGGGGGCTTGGCAGTTTTGGTGCGAGGGGGAGCGGAAGCACGGCGCAACTACGCACCCTGTTCACGATGTGTTGTTCGATCTGGGAGCGGAATAGGTGACTACGGCGGGTCGCCGCAGAATCACTGTGTCGGCACGTACAGAGGCAGTCCTCCGAAG
>JBBQIY010000137.1:0-5814 GCA_038325415.1 Kiritimatiellia bacterium | reverse complement strand
ATGCCGGGAGTGAGGGTAGGATCACGCTGCGTCACGTAGTAGGGAACGCCCTGATAGCGGAATAGCAGTGTACCCAGCGACGGTTTGCGTTCTGAGTCGTTTGTGGGTTCTGAGTCTGCTACGCGCTCGAACTGAGTTTGTTTCGGGGGGGCTTTAAGTGTGGCTACGTGATGATGTGGCGTCTCTTGTGTGGTCAGCTCATGGCGCGCCAAGGCGGTAAAGTAGCAGATCACGGTTCGTTCGTAAGAGGACTGCGTGGCTTGCAGTAGTTCAATTGGTGAGATCAATGGGCTACCACCGAACTCCAAGAAATAGATGGCATACGGCTTTTCGCCTTCGGAAAAATCCTCGAATGGAAGTTTTCGAGCGAGTTTGCTGGCGGCGAGGAACCCCAGTAATTTGGTGCCGGTTAAAGTTTTTGGCGCTTGAACCGTATTGCGAACATCGACAAGCAATTTAATCAGACGTGTCTCAGGCAACCATTGCACATTTGGAAGAGTCTCTGAAGGATCCTTCAGTCGGTCGTTTAATTCTGCCACAATGCGAGTCCAAGTGTCGGATGGGATGTTATTGATCATGATTTTAAAATAAGTGCTACCATCAGGGCAGTTACTTGTAACTGACCTGATGGTAGCACTTCACAGCGAACGCTTCAAGCGAAATCTTTAAAAATCAACTAAATATTTTAATGTCTGTACACTCTTATCAGTTGCTTGCAACTGATAAGAGTGTACAGACATATCGAAAATTTGTCAAGCTTTATTTTGAGAGCTCAGGTCTTTCAAGAGGTACGCTATTTTGATGCGCTTTATTGTTGCGTTGTTGTGCAACAATGCAGTATAGTAGGCGACATGCAAGACAAAGAACTACTCGCGAAGGCAAAGATCATGAAGGCACTGTCGAGTCCGGTGCGACTAAAGATTGTGGAAGAATTGAGTCATGGAGAGCGTTGTATCTGTGAACTTCAGCCTCTCTTCCCCAAAGATAAGTCGACGCTTTCACGACATATTGCCGAATTACGTAACGTTGGAATTGTTTCAGAGCGACGCGAGGGCGTCCGGTGCTATTTAAAATTACAGACGCCTTGCATCTTGAAGATCTTCGACTGCGCCCTGAGCGTCATCCGCTCCGAGGCTCAACGCCACGCAGACTTGGTCAGTGATTCCGAGCTGAGCGCGACACAGAAGGGAAAGCCATGAACTGGAGAAGCGAATGGAAAAAAGTAGCGTTTGTGGTAGCCGTGTTTCTCGCGTGTTTTTACATGCCCGTTGGAAATGCCCGTTTCGACAATGCGATTCTCGAGGCTGCACACCTCGTGAAGTGGTACGCTCAGGAGCATGTTCTGCTCTGCTTGATTCCCGCATTTTTCATCGCTGGAGCAATCGGCGTCTTCATCAGCCAGTCGGCAGTGATGAAGTATCTCGGCCCCAAGGCGAAGAAGGTCGTCGCCTACGGAGTCGCCTCTGTTTCCGGAAGCATTTTGGCCGTGTGTTCTTGCACGATCCTCCCGCTGTTTACGGGCATCTACCGTATGGGTGCTGGCCTTGGGCCGGCCTGTGCCTTTCTCTATTCTGGACCTGCGATTAATGTGCTCGCGATGATTATGACGGCTCGAATTCTTGGTGTAGAACTAGGAGTTGCTCGTGCTGTGGGTGCCATTGTTTTTAGCGTGGTTATCGGCCTCGCCATGCACCTGCTCTTTCGTAAGGAAGAGGCTGCGAAGGCAGCGATGGCACTCCAGATGCCGGAGGAAAAAGATGGACGACCGCTTTGGCAGACAGCGTTGTACTTTGCTTTGATGATTTTGATCCTGGTTTTCGCCAACTTTGGTAAGCCAGGGAATTCCGAAGGCGTCTGGGCACAGATCTACGCGATGAAATGGATCCTCACCGCGCTGTTTGCCGCTGGCCTCGCGGCCATGCTAGTGGTCGTGTTCAAGATGCGGCTGTGGAAGGTGGGGCTGGTGGCGGCAGTGACCGCACTTGCGGCACTGGCTCCGAGGGGAACTCCGATTGCGGCGTTCACGGTTGGCTCGCTGGGTCTGGCCTGGTTGACGGCTACTGACAAAAATGAAGGTCGTGCTTGGTTCGAATCATCTTGGGGTTTTGCGAAGCAAATCCTTCCGCTGTTACTGATTGGTGTTATCGTGGCCGGATTCCTTCTGGGACGTGTCGGGCACGAGGGGATGATTCCCTCCGAGTGGGTCGCAAAGGCCGTCGGCGGGAATTCGCTTCGTGCGAATTTCATCGCATCGTTTGCTGGTGCTTTCATGTACTTTGCCACGCTGACCGAGGTGCCGATCATCCAAGGACTGATGGGCGCGGGAATGGGCAAGGGGCCGGCACTGGCATTGCTTCTGGCAGGTCCTGCCTTAAGTCTTCCCAGCATGCTGGTTATTAATAGCGTATTGGGGCCGAAGAAGACGATGACCTTTGTATCGCTGGTTGTCGTGCTGGCCACGGTCTCTGGCGTTGTGTTCGGTATGGTGACAACACCTTGAATCTGGTTAATAACGTGATTAAAAAGGAAATAAAGATGAAAAAAATTCAAATCTTGGGTACGGGCTGCCCCAAATGTAAACAACTAACCGCAAACGTCGAGGAAGCGGTTCAGAAACTCGGCATTGAAGCAGAAATTGAAAAGGTGACGGATATTAATCAGATCACGTCGCTTGGTGTCATGGTGACACCGGCACTTATTGTCGATGGCAAGATTGTCAGTTCAGGCAAACTGCTTTCGGCGACTGAAGTTGTGTCTTTACTCGATCCCGCGACCTCCGATGGCGGTAGCACCGGCAAATCAGAATCGACGAACGCGCCGAGTACTGAGTCCTGCGGCTGTGGCTGCGCTCATGAGGAAAAGGCCAAGACAGCCGCCCGGTGTTGCTGTGGACACGGTGGACTTAAGGGAGCGTTGAGGTTCATCCTCCTCGCCTTTGTCCTCGCCAGCCTTGCGTGGATTGTTGTTCGGGAAAATAAACTAGCAAAGCCGCAGTCCGCCGCGGAGACGGCGATTGCCACCAAGGCAGATGCGTTGGTCGTCTACTATTTTCACGGGTCAAGACGTTGTGCAACCTGCATGAAAATTGAGGAACTGACGAGTCAGGCTATCACCGCAAACTTTGCCGACAAGCTGGCTTCGGGAGATGTCGTGTTCCGATCTGTCAATCTTGAAGAGTCTGGTAACGAGCATTTCGTCAAGGACTTTGATCTTATCACCAACGCGGTGGTGATGCAGCGGCGCGATAAGGTTGAAAAGTTCGATGATATTTGGGACTTAGCTGGCACCCCAGAACAATTCGCGTTATACATCAAAGCAGGCGTGTCTCGGAACCTTTCGGAGGACTAAAATGGAACTTGTCATTGCCATTGGAACCGCATTCTGGTTAGGCGTCTTAACGAGCATCAGTCCCTGTCCGCTTGCCACCAATATCGCAGCGATCAGCTTCACGAGTCGAAAGGTGGGTTCGGTATCGCGGGTGCTTGCTGCCGGTTTTCTCTATACGCTTGGCCGCATGCTGACTTACACCGTACTGGGCATGATGTTGGTACGCGGAATGATGGCGGCACCTGCGCTTTCCCATGTCCTACAGAAGTACATGAATCTTTTGATGGGGCCGTTGCTCATTCTCGTGGCCATGGTTTTGCTTGAGCTATTGAAGCTCAGGCCGAGTTCCCGCGCCAGCCTCGGATCGGCCATGCAGTCTCGTGCCGAACGCTCTGGCATCTGGGGTGCGTTCATTCTGGGGGCTGTGCTTGCCCTGACGATGTGCCCAACGTCTGCGGCTCTTTTCTTCGGAAGCATGCTGCCGCTTGCCGTTCAATTCAAGTCAGGGTTTCTCATCCCCGCAGTCTATGGATTCGCGACAGGGCTCCCCGTCCTCGTGTTTTCGTTTCTGCTTGCGTTTAGCGCAAACAAGGTTGCGAAGGCCTACAACAAACTCGCCGACTTCGAGGTCTGGGCGCAACGCATTACCGGCGTGATTTTTCTTGTTGTTGGACTTTTTATGACGCTCACAATATCACTTGGAGTAAAAATAATCTGAATGGGGTGGCGGTTAGCTCCTCCTCGCTCCCTCTCTTAGTTAGGGCAGTGGCGCATCATCCAGTTAATCCCAGATATATTCTCCCGAGGCTATCGCCTCGCCCTCTTTCTCAGCCACGGTAGTGGCGGCTAATTCTCTTAATCCACGTTACAACTCTGGTGGCGCAAAATGTTGCGAATCATATTAAAAATTTGGTGTAAAAAGAACGCGGTCGTGGACTCGTCTTCCGCCGGCTTATTGAACAGGCTGTCTGTACCGTCTTGATTACCGAGAATCAAGCCTGAACCCTTGCTCCTCTGCACGTCAAGTTTTTCTGACTCGCACAGTTCGGTTTTGGACTTCTTAATTTTCGGGTTGTAAAACACGGTGAAATCATGAGACAATAACAGCTCAACAACACCGAGAACACCACCGATGAAAATTGGACGAAACGACCTCTGTCCCTGCGGAAGCGGCAGAAAATACAAGCACTGCTGTCTGGCGAACGAGCTCGCCGTCAGGGAGGAGACGAGCACCGCCGTGCTGAATTCCGGAATTCCTGTGGATGAAGCACCATTCTCCGGGAGTTTTCCGGATCTCGGTGGCGATGTCATGTCGACGCAGTACTGGGAGACGATGGAGCGGAGAATTCCGAGCAAGTTGCGAAAAAATTTCGAGCCAATCATTCATCAGGTCAAGGCGGCTGTTGACTATGAGGAGCATCTGCGTGCTATCGAGGAAGCCCAGCTCGTGCTCGAAAAATACCGCAAGCATTTCGGCCGCTTGTTAAAGAACCCGAAAAAGCTTTTGGCGCAAGCCGAGAAGCTTTTTGACGAAGCTCCTTTTGAACCCTTGTGGTTTTCCGTAAACGAGCTTGAGCGGGCTTTCGAGGCGGTGGGCTATCCTCCCATGAACCAGAATGACGACCTCTTTTTCGAAGCCGCCAGAGCGGTTATTGACTTTCTTGTGGATGTCCCCCATCGTCACGAGCTGTCAAACCGACTGTTCATTCTCGTGCCGGATTACGTCGAGGCGAATCGTCCCCTAGACGCCTGGATCCTTCAGCACAACGCTGTGGTGCTGGACAATCCGCCCGAAAAGGGTTGCGGACTATTTCTGCTGTGCATGTTTCTTCACGGTATGAAGGACTGGGAGGCGCAGCGAGATCGGGAGCAATTCGCGCTGTTCAGTGAGATAGGTATCGACCTAGACGAAATGCGGCGAAAAGGTATCGATGGAGTCAAGGGGATGATTCAGGAGGTGATGTCAAACCCTGATAAGGTCGTGGAATTCGAGGCGTTTCTCGAGGCGCATCCGCAATACAAGTCCGACATTGAGGAGGAATGCTGGACATCTGAACAAGCCGCTCTGAGTCTGCTGCAGCGTGAGGACGCCCGATCGCTGCTCCTGACATTTGAGGAAGTCAAACCTTGGTTCTCTGTCTTCGAGGGGCGGATCCGCGAACGACCCGAACTGCTTGAAGTCATGAAGGGGATCACAGCGGAAAATAAGGAAGAGATCGAGGCGGTTACCACGATTCTCTACTCGGTCGGGAGCGAGATGGCGGGCGTCATTTTCAATGAGCCGCGACTTCGGCAGCTCGTCGGTGCGATTGATGTCTACCAACGCGGTCTTTCCCCCTCGGATCAGGAAGGACTTTCAGGTGTGAACGGCGCACTCATGGCGACGCATGCGGACACCTCGCTGACGGAGAGTCATTTTCTGTCCATGCTCTGCGGACTCTCGGTAGTACGTGCCATCGAAGACGTTGCGAAAAGGACAGGGTCGCC
>JBBQIY010000136.1:0-5861 GCA_038325415.1 Kiritimatiellia bacterium | reverse complement strand
CGTTGCTCGTGCCGTGGCGTGTCTTGACCTTGACCGAATAAATGGCATCGAGGCTTTCCGCGATGAATTTCGCCCCGGAAATCGGATGTTCGCCATAGACAGCCATGACGCGCTTGTGGCCGTCGCGTCCCGTCATCGCCTCAGCTTCCGCCTTAATTTCATCCATGGTCAGACAGCGGCGTTTCTGCAAATCGTTGTCGCTGCTGAACCCGCAATAAAGGCAGCGGTTGACGCAAAAATTAGAGATATACATCGGCGCAAATGTGACGATACGGTTGTCGTACACAAAGTGCTTAATCTTGAGCGCGGTCTCCTCCATCTCCTTGCGCAACTCGGGATCCGTGACGTGCAAGAGCAGAGCCGTTTCAGTGGGCTCGAGCGTCTGGATGGCAAGGGACTTTGCGAGGATTTCTTGGATGCGACCGGGATCCGGATTTTTTCCGGCTTCAAGCTGATTCTCGATCAGATCGTCGTCAATGAAGTCGCGGTCATTTTTATAGTAGCGCGTAATTTCATCGCGTTTGATAACAGTCTCAGGTGAAAATTTAGTACTCATAATTTGTATCCTTGGGTTCAGAACAATTCCTTGCCTCAGAAAAGAAGAACTTTAAATTATATCACAATCCTCCGTGACGGTCAAATCCGTGATTTCGACAATCCGTGATTTCAACAATCCGTATTTTCAACAAGGCTGAATCGCACGCACTGCTTCCAAAATCGCGGCGACCGTCTTGCAACTCGCCATGTCCCGTCGTAGCGCGACGGCACCAGGGAATCCCGCGAAATATTTAAATAAATAAAGACGGAAGCTGCAGGCGGCGAGTTCCTCGGGACTTTGCGAATGTTCTACTTCGGCGGGCGAGGTTCGACGGATCTTTTCGTGAAACTCGACCGCGAGTGCCAGATGCGTTTTCAGGGCTTCTCGTGCTTCCTCAACTGTTCGGCGAGTCGGCATCATGCCCCCGCCGCTGGGATCCATCGCGTACTTGATTTCGTTGAAGAGCCAAGGGTTGCCGATGGCTCCACGACCGACCATCAATCCAGCAGCTTGCGTGGCGCTCATGAGGGCCATCGCATCTGCTGCGCACTGAATCCCGCCATTGACCACAACGGGTAATTGGGTCGCTTGAACGGCTTGTGCAAGGATGTCGAAATTCACGGGTCCTCCATGACCCGCGGAAGCGAAGCGGCCGTGTACGGCAAGGCCTGCGCCTCCTGCGTCCTCGACGGCTTTAATGACGTCGAAGATCGTCACGGCACCGGGATGGAGTCCGATTCGTGTCTTGACTGTCACAGGCAGCCCGGTTTCAGCAACCATCGCCGCGACCATGCGTCCGATGAGTTTCGGATCGTGCATGAGTGCCGCACCGCCCCCGCATTTGAGCACTTTAGGAACAGGGCAACCGGCATTCAAATCGATTCCGACGAATCCCCCGTATTCGGTCGCCAGTCGTGCCGCCGATGCCAGAGAATCCACGTCGCCGCCGTAAAGCTGCACGATGAGCGGGCCCTCTTGCGGAAGGCGATCCATGAGGAATCGGGTCCGGATGGAGCTGCGGGTGAGGCCTTCGGCGCTCACCATTTCCGAATAGCAGACATCAGCACCCTTTTGATAGGACATCACTCGCATGGCGGCGTCGGTGACGCCAGCCATGGGAGCGAGATGGAGCAAAGGACGCTTCATTGATAGCACCATGCCGAGAAATCCGGTTCGCGCATCAGTCTCGCGCGGATAGCGGGACGTAGGCCTCAAGCGGACGAACGCTCTTGTAAGCGGGGCGAATGATCTTGCTATTCGTATTGAGCTCTTCAAGCCGATGCGCACTCCAGCCTGGAATACGGCCGATGGCGAAAAGCGGTGTGAAGAGATCTGTCGGAATACCGAGCATTTTATAGACGAATCCAGAGTAGAAGTCCACGTTGACGCAGATTCCCACTCCCTTCTTCGAGCGTTCTTTGAAGATCTGAGCTCCTATTTCGGCAACCATCCTATACAAGTTGAATTCGGCTTCGTAGCTATTGTTTTCAGCAACAAGCTGTTCCGCCTTCGCTTCAAGAATCTCGGCACGCGGATCAGAAACCTTGTAGACGGCATGTCCAAGACCGTAGATCAAACCGCTACGGTCGAAGGCTTCTTTATTGAGCATCTTGTTCAGATAGTCTGTTATTTCTTCTCGGCTACTCCAGTTCTTCACGTTCTCCTTGATGTTCTCCATCATTCTAGCAACCTGGAGGTTGGCACCGCCATGACGGGGTCCCTTGAGCGAAAGAATCGCCGATGCAATCGCCGAATACGTATCTGTAAAGGTGGAGGAGACGACATGGGCCGTGAAGGTAGAGTTATTGCCACCGCCGTGATCCGCGTGGAGCACAAGACAAAGATCGAGAATTTCGGCCTCTAGCCTTGTATAGGCGCCATACGGGCGCAACAGGCAGAGGATGTGCTCGGCAGTGCTGAGACCCGGGGCCGGCACACGCATGTGCAGACTCTGCTTCAAAAAATAATGAGCTTTGGCCTGGTAGCCATAGACGGCAAATGTCGGAAGCTGGGAGATGAGAGCAATGCTCTGCCTGACCACGTTTTCGATAGAAACGTCATCCGGATTCTCGTCGAAAGCGTATGACGCCAGAACGCAACGAGCGAGCTTGTTCATCACATCTGGGCTCGGCATGTGCAAAATCGCCTCTTCCTTGAATCCCTTTGGCAACGGACGCATCGCATCGAGCATTGCTGCAAATTCGTCCTGCTCGACTTGAGACGGCATTCGCCCGAAGAGTAGAAGAAAAACTGTTTCCTCGTAACCGAACCGCTTATCCGCCTGAAATCCCTTCACGATGTCCCGCAAGTCTAAGCCGCGGTACAGCAACACGCCGGGAATCGGCTGAATCTCCTGCTCGACCATGGAATAGCCAATCACCGACCCGACCGTGGTCAGGCCGACCAGGACACCGGATCCATCGGCGTTTCGAAGACCACGTTTC
Organism: Kiritimatiellia bacterium; assembly: GCA_038325415.1. Taxonomy (GTDB): domain Bacteria; phylum Verrucomicrobiota; class Kiritimatiellia; order RFP12; family UBA3636; genus JBBQIY01. The sequence goes on along the minus strand of JBBQIY010000136.1, from coordinate 2,879 downwards.
ACATTATACCGACTATACAGCTCGGGGTCGATGTTGGTCGACACGCTGACCATTTCCGAATACTTGGCAATAAGGTTTTGATCCGGTTTGTATAAATTGTTGTCTGAGTTGAAATTCTCTTCCATAATGATTCCCAAGTTCTCCTTGCCTGTTGAAAAGCACAACCAGCAAAGTGAAGAGAGCTACTTTATCACGTAAAAACAACGAAAACAAGAGAATTTTATGGCTTTTTCTCGCATCGCGATCCCCACCTTCGCGTTTGTCCCTTGAAAAAAAATCAGCCAGCCTGTAAGATAGTCGTCTATGCAAAAACTTGCCGAATCGTTGAGACGATACAAGCCAAGCCCAGAACGGGCTTTCATGTTTCTGCTTTCCATCGCTGCCGCATTTTGGCTTTTTACAAGCTACGGAAGCGACTCCGATGTTGCCATGGAACCGAGCTCCATCTTCAGTTGGGTCTCCATGCAATGGAAAAGCGAAAACTTCAAGAACAACTGGGTCATGCTCCTTTTCTCCGCTTTTGTCATCTACAGAAACCGCGAAAAGATTGCCGAGGCTGAAGTTAAGCCGAGTCTTGTCGGCGTCGCCGTGGTCATCGCGTCTCTGGCAATTCACGTTCTCGGATTTCGTACGCAACTCCCCCGACTCTCACTGGGTGCAACGGTTGGCGTCTTCTGGGGTATTCCCTTCGCAATCTGGGGATGGGAGGTGGCGAAGCTTCTCCTTTTCCCAGCGGGCTACGCACTTCTCTGTTTTTGTGGATCCCTGCTACTCGAAGTCACGATGCCGCTCCGCCTGATGGCGAGTTCACTCGCCTGCGTATTTATGCATGGCGCTGGGATTGAGGCCGTCCGCCGCGGAACGGTTGTCTTCAGCAACGCTGGAGGCGGGTTCCAGTTCGATGTCGCGGACGGCTGTAGCGGTCTGCGCTCGCTGATCGTCATGACGGCGCTTGCGGCTCCCTACGCTTACCTCACCATGACGGGTTTCTGGCACCGAACCATCCTCTTCGCCATGTCCATACCCCTCGCCATGCTCGCGAATGCGCTCCGCATCTTCTCCCTTGGCCTCGTGGCAGAATGGATTGGCATGGATCTCGCCATGAAGTTGTATCATGACCTCTCGGGATTCCTCGTCTTCTTCCTCTCGATCCTGCTGCTCATGGCGACAGGTTCACTCATTCAAATTAACTGGAGAGCCAAGCTTTGCGCATTAAAGCCAAAAAAACGATCCCGGGTCTGATCGCATTCATTTTCATCGCCGGAACGGCGGTGTACCTCTCAAGACCGCGCGTGATCTATGGCAACCCGACAGGGGAGATCCCTCTCGAGATGCCTGCAGAACTCGGCGGCTACAAGGCTGAACGCATGCTTTTCTGCAATAGCGATCAGTGCTCTCGCGCCTTCCGCGAATCCTCGCTAAGGACCGAAACTAATGGCGTGGTGCAGGTCAGCACCAACTGTCCCGTCTGCGGATCTGGCCTTTCGCCCATCTCCATCGGCGAGAAAAAACTCCTCCCCGACAACACCCCAATCTTCCGACGGGAATACATCCGGGAAGGGTCTCTGCCCATTCAAGCAACCATTGTCTTTTCCGGCATCGAGCGCCGCAGTATCCATCGTCCCCAAACCTGTCTGGTCTCGCAAGGCAATCGCATCACCAACGAATACCCCTACGATGTCAAGACGGGGCCTGATTCAACGCTAAAAATCACAATCCTCGAGCTACAGCAATTTTACGGCGAGGCCGATGGCACCAAAACCTCTGTTTCTTCGATCTATGCCTATTGGCTTTTCAATCCAGAGCGCGAAACCAATTCGCATCTGAAGCGGTTCCTCCACATGGCCATCGACAACTCGCTGCGAAATTACCGACCGCGCTGGGGTTACGTTTCAATCAGCTTACTGCGCGATCCTAAAAAGCCTGATGCGTGGAAGGATCAACTCAATGAATTCGTCCCGCTTCTCTATCCCCTACTCCAAGATGTCCGGAAAAAGCTCGACGCCCAACGCAACATCAAGACGGTCATACAGGGGCGCTCTGCGGAACTCAATCAATACGATGGCGGAACTGGGGATGTGACAGAGAATCCGTACAACAAAGAAAATCGCCAGCCGAAGGACGCAAAAGAAACGCCCGCCGACTAACGCTATGGAAAAGTACGCATTGAATTATCCACCCCTCGTTCTCGCCTCGCGAAACCAGCACAAGCTCATCGAACTCCAAAAGCTCTTCGGCATACCGCAGGACAGCCTCCGCCTCGCCACCGACTATCCAGGCTCACCCGACGTTGAGGAGAACGGCACTACATTCGAAGAAAACGCACTAATCAAGGCACGCGCCTTGCGCGACTTCACAGGCGAATGGGCGGTGGGTGACGATTCAGGGCTGGAGGTCGATTCCCTCGGTGGTGAACCGGGAATCTACTCCGCGCGCTATGCTGGGCAGCATGGCGACGACAAGGCGAACAACCTCCTGCTCCTCCAGAAGATGGCTCCGCTCTCCACGCCGCGCACCGCCCATTTCACCTGCGCCATCGCTTTAGTTTCCCCTGACGGCCGCGAGTTCGTCACGATGGGACATTGCCCAGGCACGATTCTCCATCAAGGTCGCGGCAACAATGGATTCGGATATGACCCGCTTTTTCTGCCTGACGGCTATAATAGGACTTTCGCTGAGTTGCCATCTGATGTAAAATGTAGCTTCTCCCATCGGGCTATCGCTGCCGCGAAAATGTGCGAAACCATGAAAAATATCTTCACACGATAGACTCAACCCTTTACACCAATGGAGACCTTCGATATGAACGAGAAAAATTCAGACACCCCAGTTCCCACAAAGTCAAAGCTACACGTTGTACTCCTCAACCTCGCCGGCAT
>JBBQIY010000135.1:0-5867 GCA_038325415.1 Kiritimatiellia bacterium | reverse complement strand
AAAGCGTGGAATGCCATCACGCATCGAAATCATGGAGAAAGAAAAGGGTCAGGGGATTTTTACCTGGGAAGATCAGTTTACACAGGTGAACGTGATAGCACCCGTGAGCGGGGTAAAAACAAAACGAGGCGTGCTTATTCTACAAGTCATGGACAGGAAGTATGCGGAACGCATCAAAGCTTTGGGTTCGTCTGTCGAGAAACCTGCAAAGATGAACCGAACCAGTGGTGACGAAGTGAAAGTGAAGGCACTTGAAGCAGAAGTTCACGGATTACTGTCAGACATGAATAAAGACGAGAAGAAATAATGGAATTGAATCGCGCCACGGAGATCGTGCAAAAGCGGGCCAACGGGGTTGACCCGTTTACGGACGAACGCTTTCCGTCGACGATGAATGTTTCCGAGAAGTATTACTGGAGGACAAATGTGTCCTGTGAACGGCAGGTGAAGCGATGGGCGCGGGCGGTATTGACTCTGCTCGTGTTGTTTTTCCTCTCAGGCTTTGCTTGTGCTCGTCAAACAGACGCCTATCCGCAAGGTGTTCGTCCCGGCAATGGCTATCCCGGAAATCTGGAGAAATACGACGTTTCCCCCGAGCTGAAGCGCAACATGGAGCGGTTTGATCTCCAGGCGAGTTGGTTTTGGCGGGCACCGATTGATTCGAGCAACTATCATCACGATCGGGATCGATGCCCGCTCAATGAAATGCCCTATCTGCTTTACACGCCGAAGCGTGGGCAAAAGGCTGTGCCGATGGTGCTCTATTTCGGTGGAGCAGGTGAACATGGCACGAACCTCGTCGACCAGTTTCACCAGACGACCGTTTTTTCAAAACTGACATCCTCCGAGTTCCAGAAACAGCATCCGTGTTACGTCTTCGCCCCGATGCTGCCGAAGGATGGTTCCCTTCGCGGCGGGCTGCCGGAGACGCCCAGCACGCTCTCCGATTTGGTTTGCGATGCCATGTACGCCGTGATTCAGTCTCTGAACTCACCGTCAGTGGATACGAATCGGCTCTACCTGACCGGACTCTCCTTCGGTGGAGGCGTGGCGTACGAGCTTCCCTGCTTGTATCGCGGACGCTTCGCCGCCAGCGTACCCGTGTCAAGCTTGCAGACGGCATTCATGATTCCTAAGACACAACCTGGAAACTATTGGCTTTTGTACAACGAAGACTCCTATCGTTCCGAACCATCGAAGAAGTCGCTGGTCGATCTGGAAAGAACCGTCAAGGAACGAGGCGGAGATTTCCGCGTGGCAACCTTTCCCGAGGTCGGGCACAACGCCTGGGACAAGGCATGGCGCGAAGATTGCGTCTGGGATTGGATGTTCAGCAAAACAGCGGATGGTACTCCGGTTGATTTGGCTTCCACATCCGGGGCGCGTTGAGACTTCCGGAGACGGACGGTTCTGGAATCGCGGCGGGAATTTTTCGAGGTCGACGGGGGCTTGCAGTTTCATCCAGCGCTCTGATATTCGCTTCCTCCGTGTGCTTCCCGAACCGACAAAACCCGAAGTCCTCACGCTCCGCGAAATTGTTGTTGAGAACTAAGGGCTTGAGTAAGACTGAGGTGTAGATTTTCGCCACAGAGACACGAGGCTAGGAGCTGAGGACGAGGGCGAAGCGAGTGGCAGGGTGTGGAATTTTGCCGCAAAGAACACATAAAGCACAAAGAAGTATTGGGTTTAAACACGGATAAACAGGATTAAGTTTCTGATGTTCCTGATAAAAACCTCTGCGGTCTCTGCGCGAAACCTTTCCAGATCAAGAGTTTTATCCACAGATTCCGCCGATTAACACAGATTTGGGATAGTGGAATGGTACAGCATTTCTCACCAGAAGAACCAGAAGAGCAAGAAGTTTTCCATGAAGTTTTATGTGTTTCATGGTTAGTATTCTCACCACAGAGAACAAGAAAAGCACGAAGTTTTTATGGTTAACTTTTGTCTACGGAGGACACGGAATGAAGAGCAAAAAAACTTTCCTGCAAGCGTTGTTCGCGATTCTGGCTGTAGCAACACTGGCTGGAAATAGGAGTGGCCTTTCCCGTAACATTCGGGGGCTTGACTACTTGCGTTCCACGTGGGGTGGTAGAGGCTACCGGAGTTCAGGCGACCACGTGGATCTGCCTCGCCGCATGGTCGAGCGCCATGTTGCTCCGGACGCCTCGCCTTATCTGGTCTGCATCAATTCCAACGGGTTGCTTTCCGTGGAACGCTCTCAGCATTTGGCGGTTTCCTGGGCGATGTGTCCGACACCGGTTCGGTTCGGCTACGACTCGGACATCGGCAACGCCGATGCGGTGCTGGCTTGCGCCTACGGCCCTGGGCCCGAATTCGAATCAGCGGGGCTTGATTCATCCGAGTTTGAAAAGTGGATGAAGGGGGAGGCACTGCGCTCTGGATGCGCCGGGATCGGGTGGGGCAGTCGGCGGGTGGCGTCTGCGACAACTCCAGCCCTCTTTCCGTTGTGCGCGAACTCACCGGAATATTGCCGCTGCTTGCCGTTGCGGGGGCGGGGGCTTTTGCGGCGGGCTGGACGGGAGCCTTGTCCGGCATTCTTCTGTTTTCGCTGGGCATGGCGATACCGCCGCTGGTCGGGTTCCGTCCCGAGCCCGTGTTTGTCGGGGCACTGTCGGCACTCTGCCTCGGAAGCGTTTGGCTCTTGCGCCGCAGGTTTGGCGTGGAGTTGCCAGCGTGTGATGCGGATCGTCATGATCGTTTTGCTGTGATGGCCTGCCTGATTTTCTGTGTCGTTGCTCTCAGCATGGTGCTCACGCATACCTTCATGGCACCGAATGGGCTTGGTGTATCCGGTGGCAGGGCGAAACTCCTTTATGTGGCAGGGTGCATTCCGGATGGGTTTTTCACGGATCCGGCCCACAGCACCTTACAGCCCGCCTATCCGCCGGGCTTTGCCTTGTTGACATTGGGATGCTACGGGTTCGCCGGAGGGTGTGGGGAATGGCTGACGCAGCTCCTCGGCTGCTTTTGCATGGCGGCGGTGCTTCTGTTCCTGTGTCGGCGCGGGGAATTGCCCTGGGCCTCGCTCTGGGTGTTGGCGGCATTTCTCAGTCCGTCGGTCTTGCAGATGGCTACGCTGTTCTACGCAGAGCCGTTGATGGCGTTGTTCATTCTGGTTGGATGGGAACGCGTTCGCAAAGGGCAGGATGACCCTGTCGGCTGGATGCTGATAGGTGCATCGGGATATTTCAAGAACGAAGGGGTAGTTTTTCTATTCGTCATTTGGGTAGCGATGCGGCTGATGTCCGGCTCTCGGGCGGCATCCGTTCGCACGTTGCTGGTGGGGCTTGCGTTGCCGCTCGTGTGGCATGTTTCCTGTCGCCTTGCCGGGGCGCAACTCTACGATTTTGCACCGTTTTGGCGACCCGATTTTTTGCAGGCGATTTCTGCAGCGATCCATGCTCTGAAGCTTGCGTTTCTGGAACCGTGGCGTTACGGCTTCGCCTATCCGCTTGCGGTCATTGTGTTGACACTGCCACAGTACCGTTACCGACGTGCGCCTCTGGTGACGGCAGGGCTTTGCGCGGTCTTGAGCGTTCTTGCGTTTGCTGGTATTTTCTCGCTGAGCACCGCCCCGGATTTCAACTGGCATCTGGATAGCAGTATGGTGCGGCTTCTCTGGTTGCCCTCGCTTCTGCTGATACGGGAACTTGTGGCGATTATGGACATGTCACGAGATCGCCGCTAGAATTGGTTCCCAGTGACTTACACGTGATTTTGCTTCCCACTCGTGTGTCCTCACAACCGAGATACGCAAATTCGATTAAGAAAATCGTCATAGGGCATTGACTCTCAACTTCCTGAATTCTGGATTCTGATTTCTGACTTCCGTCCGATTCAACAAAGTTGAATCGGATCCGAAGCGAAGGCACGCGGTGGGATCAATAACCTCCACTGTTCGCTACTGGAGCAAATACACAGGGTCGGCGGTGAGGCGGGTGGGCATGGGAATCTCGTTGCCATACATGTCGAGAGCCTGCGAGACCTTGAACGGAATTTCTGGAAGCAAGGGCGAGGCGTTGGGGTTTGATGTCCAGGCGGCAACGATGTAACGTCCAGAGCTCGATGCGAATTGCATGGCCCAGACGTCTTGCTCGCCACGCCGTATCGCCTGTGTGAAATGAGCATGTTTGAAGCGTTTGAAAAAGACTTTCAGCGCGTTGAACGCAGGTCGCTCCCGCCAGTCGTCGGAGGGGTGCGTTCCGGTGTCGATGAGGCCAAACCCATGTGAAGCGAGTGACCAGAAGACCATCTGGTCGGCGAGGCCAGAGCAGAGGCCGATAAAAAGATAGCGCAACGTGTACGCCGCCGCTTGCTCTTCCGTTACACTGGGATCGTCTGTGCGGTCGCCCGGCGAGACGTAAGGCGATCCAACGGGCGACCATTCGCGCGTTCCTTTGAGTGGCCAGTTGAACTCAGAAACAATGAGATGTTCCTGCACATTGGAGGACGTGGCCGCCATGGCGCGTAGGACTTGGAGCTTACCGAGCGCGTTAAACTTGCCCTGCATCGCTTCTGGCGGGCCGCGTCGGTCGACATACAGGTGACAGGATAGGGCATGAATCTTGGGCTTGGGTGGAAAGCATTTCAGGGCAGCCGCTAGGTAATCCCATTCAAAATCGATTAGCGCGGGGCCGATGAAGGTGACATTAGAGAATTTTTTTGAAAGGGTCTGGATGGGCTTGAGCATCTGGCGCAGTTCTGCGAAGCTCCAAATGCCCCATTTGACGCGGTTGATCGCGTGTAAGACTTCGACCCACATCACGGCGTCGTGGAGTCCCTCAAGAACCCGCGTGCAGAATGCAATCCAGCGGTCGGGGTGTTTGACCACTTCGCGGTTTTGCACGAGTGAGATCGCAACGGCAAAGCTCATCAATTTAAGTCGCTTGACGGCTGCGATTTTGAAGTCCGTGACGTCATCGGGATCATGTGCGTAAAAACGGATGTGGGTGCCGATGCATCCAAGCTCGCTGAGATAGTGAAGTTCTTTTTCCAAGCGTTCGGGGTCAGCCGAAATCGATACGAACGCGCGTTCCGAGAAGAGCAGAAGGGGACGCTCGAAGGAAACGACTGCTTGATGGCGTTGGTTTTTATGGACTCTGAAAAAGGATTGCGCAAGGGCGAGAATTGGTTCGAGAACTCTGGAAATGGATTGATAGCGATGTCGGTCGCGGGAAACCATCGTCGTGATGGCTTGCTCCGATTTTGTGTCCCAAATCCAGAGGTCACGCGGTGCTGGATAATCACCATCTGGGGAGGTGGCAACGGGGCGGAACGGATGGCGAAGATCCCTGGTGGCGCAGTGGCATGCATACCGTCTGCGAAATTGCCGTTCGGCTTTCAGAAATGACGCTGGAGGGATGGCACCTCGCCAGTACATTTCGATGAACACGCGCAGGAAATCCGACGGGAGATCGATCCTCGAAATATCGCGCGCACGCGCCTCCGTGGTGAGCGGGCCTTTGGTGACTCGGCTTCGGTTCAGGTCAATCAGCATTACCGTTGGCTTCGTGGCGCCGTCTGGGTAGGCTAGCATGATGTTCTGGTTACCGAGGTCGCAGTGCATGAAGCCGATATCGTGGATTCTGGCGCAATTTTCAGCAACGACTCGCAGCAAATCCATCAGGGCTTCGCAGGGGCCTGAGGTTGCGTAGAGTTCCACGAGCTTTCGCTTAAAGCTTACGAGGTCTGGTTCAAATTTTGTGACAAACCAGCTTTCGCCCGGAGCCTCGGCCGTTCCCGTCTCGAGAACGGCAATCGGGGTGGGGGTCGCGCCCGGCATCTTCTCGCTGAGGTGTTTTGCCGCCACGAACGACCGCATGGCCTTGCCAGGTAAGCCCCGT
>JBBQIY010000134.1:0-5895 GCA_038325415.1 Kiritimatiellia bacterium | reverse complement strand
CTACGGTATTTGGCTCCACGAGCATCGGAGTTGCACCGTGGTCGGTCGCGAGGATCGCGTGGTGGTGAATCTAGGCTCACGGAAGTATGATGTTGCGACGATTGTGCCGATCCGATATGGAAATGTGGCTGTGTTCGGATTGATCAACATGTTTAACGCCGCCGCGGCGGTTGTAGAGGTTGGCCGCACCTCCGACGGTCTCTGGACGACGATCAAGTTGCGCGATGGTGGAACTTTTGGGGCGTGGACGAAGACGGAGCCTCAGCACGTTACTGTGAATGGTAAGAAATCCGAATTCGTGTGGAAGGAGGGTATGCTGGAGGTTAACATTGATTTCAGTGGCGCCTGTGATGTGTCCCTGAAGCTGCACTAACACTCAGTCAAGGAAACGACATGCAAAAAAAAGATATTAGCTTGGAAACCCAGAGTTCGAATGGATTCGCAACGATCTGCGGAAGTCCTGGCGCTCGCGTCCGGTTCATGGGCTTTTTCTCTATTTTCTGGCCTTTTCTCGTTGTTATTTTGATCGCGGGATGGCTTTTGCATTGTGCCTTCCCTATTCCTATGACTTCGTCCGTTGCGGGTCTGTTGCTACTGTTGCTGGCTGCCGTGGCTTGGCTTTCTTTTAATAGTGCCGAAAAGCGATTTGGATCGTTTTTGAAAGGTGCACGAGGCGAGGAGATGGTCGCTCGGGAGCTGTCGTTGCTCCCTGCTGGGTGGGATGTGTTCCACGGTATTGCCAGAAGTGGAATCGAAGCGTTTGCAGGGGGGAGCGATTTTGATCACATCGTGATCGGGCCGGACACCATGTTCGTCGTTGAGACGAAGCATTGGGGTGGTCCGGTAACGCTTGAACGCGGTACGCTTCGGGTCCGAGGGCGTGTTCCTCGGCGCTCGCCTGTCGCGCAGGTTCGGCGGGAGGCCATGGAGCTTGCAGAGATCCTCAAGGACGCGATGCCCGAGGGCATCGTGGTCACGCCCGTGATCTGCTTTGCGGGGGATGGATTTGCCACCGAGGAGGGAAGGGTTGACGATGTGAGTATCTGTAATGCTCGCATGATCCGGAATATTATTCTGGAGACCTCAGGTGGGGAGATTGATGAGCGGCACCGGCATTTGATCGTCGAGTGCCTTTCGAGGCGCATCCACGGATAGGGTCTATGTTATTTTCAAGAAGAAATCCGTTGATTGATTGCGGGATCTTATTGCCGATATGGACGATCCTCTTCAGCGAAGTCAGTGTGGCGGCACTTCGCGACGATGTCGATCAACAGTTGATTCTAAGGCTGACCGCCAAATTCTAATTTGCAGTTTCAATACGAATCACCTCCGGGTCTTATCCCGATGATAAACAGGAAGGAAATAAAGCAATGATTAATCTACATTTTTTTGGAGCCGCTCAAACGACCAAGGGGTCGATGCACATGTTGGACTGAAACGGTAAAAAGGTTTTGATGGACTGCGGCTTGCAGCAGGGTAAGCGCAAAGAGTCTTTCGAGGCGAATCGGAACCTCCCGTTTAATCCGCGTGAAATCGCTGCTATCATTCTCTCCCACGCACATATCGACCATTGTGGAAAAATTCCAGCATTGGTGCGGCAGGGCTACCGAGGCCCTATCTACGCGACGCCCGCAACTCGCGATCTTGTGGACGTCTTGTTGCGAGACTCGGCATATCTTCAGGAAAAGGACGTCGAGTTTGTGAACAAACGCCGTGCGAAACAGGGAAAGAACCTCTTCGAACTGCTCTATGATCAAGCGGATGTCGATGACACGATGCCCCTATTCGAGACGGTCGAGTATGGGCAGCAGCGCCCGATTGTTCCCGGGCTAAAACTCACCTTCAACGATGCGGGCCATATCTTGGGTTCCGCCACCTGTACGCTCGACTATGAGAGAGATGGCAAGCCACGAAGACTGCTTTTTACAGGCGATCTCGGCCAGAAAAACACCCCATTCCTCAACAATCCGGTGTCCGTGCCCAATGTCGATGTGCTGATTACCGAAAGCACGTACGGGGACAGGAATCACCCAACGCAAGAGAATATTAAGGGTCGTCTCAAGGACTATATCAGTTTCATCAGTCAGCACAAGTCCAAGCTCATTATTCCGGCCTTTAGCGTTGGCCGGACTCAGCAGGTGCTGTATTACTTCAATGAGCTTGTTGAAAAACACGCGATTCCCGTCATCCCCATCTACGTTGATAGTCCCTTGTCTAAAAAGGCGACCGACATTCATCGCAATCATACGGAATGCTTCAACGAGAAAACTCGCGCATTGCTTCGCGAGAACAACGATCCTTTCAGTTTTCCCGGCCTGCGATTTACAGGATCGGTTGATGAATCCAAGGCACTCAACGATACCAGAGGACCGCTCGTCATTATCTCGGCTTCAGGCATGTGTGAAGGTGGACGCGTCCTCCACCACCTACGAAACTCCATCTCGAATCCGACCAACGTGATCCTCATTACTGGGTTCCAAGCCGAAAACACGCTTGGAAGACGTCTCGTGGATGGCGGACCCACGATTAAGATATTCGGAGAGGAGACCGAACTAAAGGCTACTGTTTTTACGATCAACGGACTCTCAGCGCATGCTGACAGCAGGGGGCTTGTTGATTTTGCGGCATCCCTTGGCCATGTCCAACGGGCGTTCTGCGTTCACGGCGAGCCGGAGTATTGTGAGGCGCACAAGAAGTCACTCGAGGGAATCGGCATCCGCCAAGTAGATATCCCGGTCACAGGCCAAATTTTCGAGAACGTTTAATTTTATTGCAGTTCCTGACGAACTGCAGATAATCCATGAGAAAGACACGACGAAAAACATGATCACAGTAAAAGTCATCGGTGCCAGCGGTTACGGCGGCATTGGCGTCATCGAACTCCTTTTAAATCATCCAGAAGTGAAACTGAAAACACTGGTTGCCTTGGAAAGCGTGGGACAACCTATCTCCGAGCTGTATCCGCACCTCGCGGGTTTCTGCGACAAAGTGGTGCTTTCTCCAGATAGCCCAGAGGCGCTTGAACCCGCAGACATTGTCTTCTTTTCAACGCCCGATGGCGTCGGTATGAAGGCGGCTCGTGCAGAGCTGGATAAAGGAGCGAAGGTCATTGACTACAGTGGCGACTTCCGCTTCAACACGGTAGAAGAGTATGCCGAGTACGCGCGTCGCATTGGTAAGAACCCTGTTCACGCCGACCCCGATTTGCTCCCTCTCTCCGTTTATGGAGTTCCGGAACTCCATCGTAAGGAGATCAATACCTCGCGCACGATTGTCGGCAATCCAGGATGTTTCGCGGTCAGTTGTACGCTCGGCCTCGCCCCTGTGGCGGCGGCCAACGTGGTTCGTTTGAACTCCATTATTGCGGATTGCAAATCCGGTGTTTCTGGCGCAGGAAAGAAGCTCGCCAACACGTTCCATTATCCCAACCGATACGAGATGATGAATGCCTACAGGCTCGCGGGCCATCAGCACGTCTGCGAGGTTGAGCGCGAACTTTCTATTCTTGCAGGGGCACCCGTTGTCATGACTTTCACCGCGCAGGTTGTTCCGATCTGCCGCGGCATCATGTCGTGCCTGTATGCTGACCTCCTCAAACCGACTTCGGAGGAAGAGGTCATCGCCCTGTACAAGGACTTCTACAAGGACAGTCCTTTTGTGCGTGTGCTCCCGTCGACGGCGTCGGTCGGCAGCATGCATGTGCGAGGGACGAATTATGCCAATCTCGTCATTAGCGTTGATTCGCGCACGAACCGACTCCGTGTCGTGTCCTACATCGACAATCTCGTTAAGGGGCAGGCGGGCTCCGCCCTACAGAACATGAATCTCGTCTGTGGTTTCCCTGAGACCCTAGGTCTCAATCACCCTTCGTTCTTCCCCTAAGGAAGCACGCCTATTTTCAACTCAACAGCTTTAATTTTACTCACAACAATCATCATCAACAAGGAACACTACTATGGAAGCGGACAAGACAGCAAAGACGATCATCGCAGAAGACATCGAAATCACCGGCAACATCAAGAGCGCAAGCCAGATTCAGTTTGACGGGAAGCTTAACGGCGACCTCAACTGCGTCGGTGCTGCGATGCTTGGCAAGACAGCCATCGTGAAGGGAAACATCATCGCCGAATCGGTGATCATTGCCGGTAGCATTTCCGACAATATCACTGCCAAAGATCGCATCGAGATGAAGAGCACGGCAAAAGTTCAGGGGGACATCCGCGCCAAACGTCTGACGGTTGAAGACGGCGTGACGTTCATCGGTAAGTCTGAGGTCAACCCCGCCGGGTTCGGTGAGGCTTCATCCAGTTCTTCGTCTCAGCCTGCAACACACGTTGCGCAGCCCACTGGATCTACCGACTCAAAGAAGTACTGAGAACCGAAATTTTAGCTTAAATGGCAAAACGTGAATCAGAAGCCTTGGACAATTTTGCATACGTCCAGGCAATGAAACGCGCATCGGCACGATCTGTGATCAAACCTCGTGTGCACGATTCAACTGGCGATGAAATGCCAGGAGATTCTGCACCCGAGGGTGGCGTAGCCGCTGTCGGTACCGTTACTCTTGCGGCCACCCCCACTCGGGCGGCCTCGCGTGTTGCTGTGCCTACAAAGCGCCTCGTGATCTGCTATGTGTGCGGGTACTCTCACACCCTCTCGGGCAGGATGCACAATTCCCTTTGCCCGAAGTGTAAGACGAACCTGCTCACCGACGATATCACCGTCAGCGGTCAGCGGACCGAGGACATTCTGACAATCGGTAATGTCATGATCGGTCCTGAATCTGCGTTTACGCCAGGACTTCGGGTCACAGGACAAAACATCACCCTTGATGGCGATGTCAGATCGCTGATCTCGATCACGGCGACGGAATCCCTCGAAATTCGCACCAACGCAAAGTTCGAAGGTGTAGAGATTCAAAACAAAACGGGTAAGGTTGTTATTGCGGCCAGTTGCACTATAACGCTTGATACACCTTTTGTTTGTGATGTGCTTGAGGTCTTTGGACACCTCAAGGCCTCCGTGCAAGTCGCCAGTTCCGCCCATTTGCATGACGGTAGTTTTCTCGAAGGGGCCTTTCATGGCCCCTTGCTTCTTGTTGACGAAGGTGCTGGGCTCGTTGCGGACGTTGACCTGAGCCCACTTTACAAGAAGGTTCCGGTCATTGCAACGCCGTCCAAGACGATGCGCAAGGTCGCCACGGTTCTCGCGAATGCTCTGATTCTCGGCATTGGCCTTGTCGCCAGCTTCGTCTGCTGCATTATAACGCGTTGAGTTTGTGATCGGATAGGAGCATTTATGAAAGAACGCGCATTGGGGTATTTACGCTCCGCACTTGGCCGATCGGATGCGGATTTCCGGTCTGGGCAGTGGGAAAGCATTGAAGGGCTTATGGCTCAGCGGCGTCTGCTCGTTGTGGAACGCACCGGCTGGGGCAAAAGCATGGTGTACTTTCTTGCGACCCGGTTGCTGCGGGACTCGGGAGCCGGCGTGACATTACTCATCTCGCCTCTGCTTTCTTTGATACGTAACCAATTGGAAGCTGCCAAGCGGATTGGGGTACGAGCTGCGACGATTAATAGCACGAATCAGGATGATTGGACAAGAATCGAGCAGGTGTTAAAGGATGACCAGATCGATCTTCTTTTGGTGTCTCCTGAACGGCTTGCCAACGATACGTTTCGGCAAAACGTTTTGGCGTACATCGCCCAACGCGTGGGATTGCTGGTTATAGATGAAGCTCACTGCATATCAGATTGGGGGCATGAGTTTCGGCCCGACTACAGGCGGATTGTAAACGTATTAAAAGCGCTACCCGGCAATATTCCTGTTCTCGCCACGACAGCTACAGCCAACAACCGAGTGGTGAAAGATGTATCCTCGCAGCTCGGGACG
>JBBQIY010000133.1:0-5923 GCA_038325415.1 Kiritimatiellia bacterium | reverse complement strand
GAATGCAAGATCCTGATAGGATAAATGCGACCATGCCTCTAGTTTATCCGAGACATTGGGAAAGGTTTCGGGGAGGAGAAGCCCACCGTCGCGAGCCAGACCCATCATGACGGCTTTTTTGAAGGGGACAGCATCGATGCCGCCGCGGGTGCTAGAATAAAACATGGATCGTATCAGGTTGGGGGTTTAGGGTTGCGAGGTACCACGATTCGTGGCGGGATCTCATTCGAAGGGCTTAGTGAAAAGAGTGCTTGAATCTCACGTTTTCGCACGAGTGACTTATGACCAATGACCAATGACCAATGACCAATGACTAGTGACTAGTGACTAGCGACTAGTGACTAGCGACTAGCGACTAGCAACTCGCGACTAAAGAAAAAAAGGCGGCATCCGATTTCACGGACACCGCCCTTACGTCAACAAGGTTCAATTAAGCCTTCGGAGGAAGGATTGCGTCCTTGGCGGCCTTAGCGATGCGGAACTTCACAACCTTCTTTGCAGGGAACTTCATCGGCTCGCGTGTCTTGGGGTTAATACCCGTACGCGCCTTGCGCTGAACGAGGATAAGCTTTCCAAGTCCAGGAATTGTGAAACCTTCCTTTTTCTTGGCGCCTGCGTAAGCAATGTCAAGAAGTGCTTCCAATGCAGTCTTTGCTTGGACCTTGGTGATTTCAGTCTTCTCAGCGATTGCTGCGATGATTTGTGCTTTTGTCTTGGGAACTACTGTGGCCATTTTATTTAACCTTTCGTGGAATTAGAGTTTTCAACCAACGCCGTTTTACTATATTAACCGCATCCGATGCAACAACAAAAACATAAAAACATAGGGTTTTTCAGTAGAATTCGCTATTTCTTAACATTCGCCCTGTTATTTCAATGATTTCCTCCCATCGTTTCCGAGAAGATCCAGAGAATGGCGCGTTTTGAGGCGAGTATAAGAAACCAGCTTTAAAATCAATTTTCACGATTTATCTATTGCTTATAACCCTTTAATCTTGGTATACTTTGAAGTTCTTTTCCCGTAGGTTCGGGGCATCCGAATGGGATATCACACCTCGGATGGAGCCGTGAGTTGCGGCTCCATTATTCCGAAAATTAATAATTCAACCCAAAATGCCCGCCAAATAATGCTCAAGAAAAAAGACGCAAAAAATCCTGCAAAGCTTCAGGAGCTAACGGAACTTCTCGACGCCTCATTAAAGCAGGCGGCTGAGAACAGGATTGTAAAAGGGATGGTGCTGGAAGTCAGACCTACTGAGGTTCTGATCGATGTCGGCGGTAAGTCGGAGGGCTCAGTGCCCGCGAACGAATTCGAAGACATCACGCTTGTGAAGGTCGGCGACGAAGTGGACGTTCTGGTGATTCAGGCCGAGAACGATGACGGGATGGTGGTGCTGTCCAAGAAGATGGCCGACGATAAGATTCGCTGGGAGTCCGTTCTTCAGCGTTACGCAGAAGGTTGCGTTGTTTCAGGTGTTGTCAAGAACCGCGTCCGCGGTGGCTTGCTGGTCGATGTGGACGGAGTCGAAGCGTTCCTTCCGGGTTCTCAGATCGACGTCATGCCGGTTCATAACACCGATGAATACATGGGTAAGACCTTTGAATTCAAGCTCATTAAGATTTCAAACGACCGCCGCAACATCATTCTCTCACGCAGAGAACTTGTTGAGGAGCGCCAGTCGTCTAAGCGGCAGGATTTGCTCGGCACGTTGCTTCCAGGCATGCGTTGCAAGGGCAAAGTCAAGAACATCACCGACTTCGGCGTCTTCGTCGATCTCGATGGCATCGATGGCCTTCTGCACATCACCGATCTCTCATGGGGTCGCGTTAAGCATCCGAGTGAGGTCGTTCAGGTCGGCCAAGAACTTGATGTCGTTATTCTCGACATCGATCTGGGCCGCGAACGCGTATCCCTCGGTCTCAAGCAAGCTCAGGCTAACCCCTGGGATGACATTGAAATGCGCTACCCGGTCAACAGCCGCCTCCGTGGTAAGGTTGTCAATCTGGTTCCTTACGGCGCCTTCGTGGAGCTCGAGGACGGGATCGAAGGTCTTGTCCACGTGTCCGAGTTCTCATGGACTCGCCGCATTGCACGCGCCTCTGATGTGTTAAGCATTGGCGACGAGGTTGATATTGTGGTGCTCAGCGTGAACAAGGACGAGCAGAAGATTGCCCTCGGCATCCGCCAGACCGAAGAAAACCCATGGGATACGGTCTCTGATCGTTACCCGGTTGGAACTCGCGTCAAGGGCAAGGTTCGCAACTTCACATCGTACGGCGCCTTCATTCAGTTGGAGGATGGCATTGACGGCATGATCCACGTCTCAGACATGAGCTGGACACGCAAGATCAACCACCCGACCGAAATTCTCCAGAAGGGGCAGGAAGTCGATACGGTTGTTCTCGAAGTCGATCCGTCCAACCAGCGCATCTCACTCGGACTGAAGCAGGCACAGGAAGATCCCTGGAGCAACATCACCGCCCACTACACCGTCGGTCAGATGGTTAAGGGCAAAGTCTCCAAGATTGCTTCCTTCGGCGCATTCATCGAATTGGATGGCGGTGTGGACGGTCTCGTTCATATCTCACAGATCAGCGATGACCATGTCGAACGCGTTAAGGACGCCCTAAAGGTCGGACAGGAAGTTGAAGCCCGCATCGTTCGCATCGATCGCGACGAGCGCCGCATCGGCCTCAGCATGAAGGCACAGGGAGGCGAGGATGAGGATTTCGAGATTCCCGCCGAGTACAAAACTGAGCAGAGCCTGAGAGTCGGACAAAACATTGTCGGCTTGGCTTCAGCCTTTGACGAGGCTTTTGCCACAGGTGGCGAGGAATGGACGCCGGGAGAAGACAGAAGAGGAAGCAAGTAAGACGGCTTTTCGGTCTTCATCGTTAAGACGGCGCAGGCGTAAGTCTGCGCCGTCTTTTTTGTTAAACGGTCATATAGTGGATTTGAGATTCAGAATCGATAGTGTGGGTATTACTTCAAATCCCTGATTGAGTGTTTAAAGTGTATTTTTTCCAAGGAGTTCTTAACAGAGACTAAGAAAGGTAAAGAAAAAATAAAAAAAACACTATTTTATAGTTGCAATAAATACCTAGGCTATGCTAGTCTTTGCTTAATTCCTTTTACCGGCTCGGCTTTTTTCCGAAAGTAAATGTAAATTGGTTCAGATAGAGAGGGTATTCTTCATGCAGAAAAAACTTATACAGACTTCACTTCTTTGTTTCTTACTTTTATTTTTTACGGGTTGCGTTACGCCTGAGCCTACACCCGAAGGCAAACTATACATTAGAACGCTAATTGATGGCAAAGATACGCTGTACATCAAAGGAGATTCTATCTGGTTTGTGCATCAAGCCTATCAATTGCCAGGCAAGTGGGCTGGAGAAGATCTTCCGACTTACATCAATAAGAATCAAGAGTGGCAACACGTATGGAATGGAACCCTCAGTAACGTAACGAAGATTGAAAAACCTGAGTCCGCTCTCCCAGAAACTGGAACTTGGGACGCGAATAACATGAAGGTTAAGTTTTATACCGCCAGTTTCGGCGTCCCGATTGTGAAAGAATATCCCGGTAAAGAAAACAATTACACACTCATCATCGAGTTGGATGATATCGAACCGCTTGGCGCCCATTGGTTCTGCGTCGACATCGACTGGGATGAAGAATCTGGAAAATAATTTTTGACGGAACGAGTCCTATGCGCTGAATTTAATGTCAGCCGAATGACCCGGCACAAGTGTGTCGGGTTTTTTTATTTCCGCAGTCCTTCTGCTCTTTGTGAGTTGCGCCCGAAAGTTTCCGTATGAAAAGCGAGATTGAAAGAACGAGTACGGTTTTGAATGAAAACTCCCCCTCAACGATTATCGTCGAGGGTGCACGGGTGCA
The DNA here is from genome assembly GCA_038325415.1 of Kiritimatiellia bacterium. Taxonomy (GTDB): domain Bacteria; phylum Verrucomicrobiota; class Kiritimatiellia; order RFP12; family UBA3636; genus JBBQIY01. The sequence goes on along the minus strand of JBBQIY010000133.1, from coordinate 2,025 downwards.
TAATCTCAAGAACATCTCCGTCACGATTCCTCGCAATAAGCTCACGGTCATCACCGGTGTTTCCGGTTCCGGAAAATCGTCGCTTGCCTTCGATACCCTCTTCGCTGAAGGTCAACGCCGCTACTTAGAAAGCCTTCCTGCGTATGCGAGGCAGTTCTTGGACCAGATGGATAAGCCGGACGTTGATTCAGTGCGTGGGCTATCACCCGCGATATCGATTGAACAGCATGCATCTACGCCTGGTCCACGATCCATTCTCGCCACGACAACGGAGCTGCACGATCATCTCCGTCTTCTGTTCGCCTACATCGGCATTCCGCATTGCCATGTTTGTGGGAAAGTTGTGGGCGCCACCAGCGCGGAAAATATCGTTGAAAAACTTCTCGATAATCCCGATGGAACGCGGTTGACGATTCTCGCCCCGCTCCGCCGTAAGAAGAGTCGCTTAAAGATGACGCAGTGCGTGGAGGAAGCAGCGAAAGCAGGCTTCGTTCGCTTGCGCGTGGAGGGTAAGATTTATTCACTTGAGGAAATCCAATCAGGAGACGATAGTGAAGGGTCTGTGGTGGAGGCAGTGGTGGATCGCATTGTCATCAAACCTGATGTGCGTCGGCGTATCACAGACTCCGTGGAATTGTCGCTCCTGCATGGCAAGGGCTCGCTCTGCGTCTTATGCACGAGACCAGGCGAGAAAGAAGTCGTCGAGAACTATAGCGAGCGCAACGAGTGCTCGGATTGCGGCATCTCGTTCGAAACGCTTAAGCCCGCGAGTTTTTCTTTTAATAGCCACATCGGTGCCTGTCCGGTTTGCCAGGGGCTTGGGAAAGAAGCGTATTTTGAAGAAGCCCTTGTTGTGCCTGACGATTCGCTTTCCTTGGCCGCCGGCGCGATACGCCCATGGCGTCGGGGACCCAAACGCCTTGTCGCTTCTTTTAACATGATGCTCAAATCTGTTGCCGCGTGGCAGGGTATCGACCTTGCCACACCGTGGCGCGAGCTTTCTGAAAAGACGCGGAAAATTATTCTTTACGGTTCTGGCGAAGAAGAACTCGTGATTACGAAGAAGGTGCGCAGCAACATCCGCCGATCGAAACAAGTTTACGAAGGCGTGATGCCGAATTTAATCCGGCGTCTTCGTGAAAGCGAATCGGAGTCGATGAAGACCGTGTTACGGAGCTTTATGTCACGGCGTCAGTGCACGGCTTGTGGCGGACTTCGGATGCGCCCCGAGATCCTCGCGTGTCGCATCCCGCATTCAGATGAACCGGATGTGAACATCGCCGATTTGCTCGGGCGACCCGTTGAAGCGTTGCGTGGCTGGGTCGAGACCCTGCCCCTGAGTTCCAATCAGCATATCATCGCTGATAATGTAATGAATGGCCTTAAGGATCGACTCGATTTTCTCATCAACGTGGGATTGGGTTATTTGACGGGGGATCGTGAGAGTGCAACGCTTTCCGGTGGTGAGATGCAACGCATTCGGTTGGCCTCTCAGATCGGCACAGGTCTTTCTGGCGTGATGTACGTGCTGGATGAGCCGACGATTGGCTTGCATCCGCATGATAACGAAATGCTCATCGCCATGCTCCGTAAATTGCAGAGAAACGGCAATACGCTGATCGTGGTGGAACATGATGAAGCGATGATTCGTCAGGCAGATCATGTCATCGACATCGGTCCGGGTGCTGGCCGTTACGGCGGGATCGTGACGTTCGAAGGCTCCGTGCAAGATCTTTTGAAGAGCCACGATTCGCTCACAGCACGCTTTTTGACGGGTGTCGAGAAGCCTTGCATACCGTCTCGACGTACGCCGGACGGCCGCTATTTGACGGTGACAGCAGCGGCAGTTCACAATTTGAAGCGAGTGACGGCGAAGTTCCCGCTGGGGTGTCTGACCGTGGTGACGGGCGTCTCGGGTTCAGGCAAATCGTCCCTTGTTGACGATGTTCTCCGGCATAACTTAGAAGGCTACTTGGGGCGTCCGTACCGGAGTCGTAAGAATTACGAATTTACTGGGTGTGATGA
>JBBQIY010000132.1:0-5971 GCA_038325415.1 Kiritimatiellia bacterium | reverse complement strand
GGGACGGTAGTAGTCGTTAATGTCGTGTATTTGCATGGCTGAAATTGCTCAGTAAAAGGATGTTATTGAGTATAGCATAAAGACGTAGGGCATACAAACCGGAAAACAAAGTTTCTTGTTTTTGTCAATTGCGCAAAGACGGTATCTTGTGATAGCATGAACCCATGAGTTGTTTAGCAGAATTCGTTCTCAGCGACGGGATGATTTGCTCCTGCCCGTTACTAGAAGATAAAGCGCCTATGCGCGAAGTCGTTTGCCTTATAGAGGTCAACGGCGTGACGGAGTTTGGCCAGTTCTTAAGGTGGGTCGTTCAGCCGGGGCGATGCTATGCCTCTGTATCGGGAACGTTTGTCCGGTTGGCCGATGATGATGACTTAGCTAAGCAGGCGGGTAATCAAGAGGCTGCGGCGCGGGCGCGGGCGATTTTATTGAAGTGGGTGGCGGACAACAGGCGATCGATACAGACCTTGCGACTACGATTTTCCGCGCGGCGGGAACGGCTTTCCTTGCTACTCCATGTTTCTGAGTTTATCAACTTCCAACCTATTTTCGAGGTCATGGAAAAGCGTTTCCAGACCAAGATCTCTTCAACCGTGGTTTCGCCGCGAGAGATTTCCAGTGTGATAGGTGGTGTTGGCGTTTGCGGGTGTACGCTGTGTTGTTGCAATGGCGTTTGCGAAAGAGCTTCGGTCGATGTAAGGATGGCTAAGCAACAGTCAATCTCGCTCCACGATTCTGTCGCTACGGGGTTGTGCGGCAAACTGAAGTGCTGCGTTGGATATGAATTAGATCAGCCGAGTCCGGTAGGTGTTTCTGCCGTCTCTGCACAATAGAGGATATACCATGATGATAAAAAAAAGTTTTTCTTTTGGATGGGCAATTGCCCTGACTCTGCTCATTCAAGGCTGTGCTTCTGAGAAAGCAGTGGAAGTTGTCAAGCCGCACTATCTCACGAAAATTAATACGGAATACGGTTATATTACGCCACAAGAAATCGGAGGGGAAAGTGCCGTTGCTGTGGCTGTTATCAATGTAGACTTCTCGAAGACGCATATTCTTTTCGATTTCAATATCGGGACTTTCCAGCCAAAAGAGGGGCGTGGCGATTTGTACCTGAAAGTGACGGGTTCTGGCAAGTTCCTCGGTTCGCTTGCAGAACTTCAAGCGGAGATGGTGCCCCACATTCAAGGAATGCCGATCGGGATCATTATGATGGTAAACGGCACTCCGCTCGGAGTGGGCGGCAATACGCCCAAGCCTGAGCAGAATGATTTCTTCCACGATTTTGCCGAAATGATGGCGACGGCTGGCATTAAGTATGCCTACTTAGTTCCCGAGAAAGTCTCCCTGACGAGGTAAGAGGGGTGTGATTCAACATCGTTAAATTACACCTTCAACTAGTTGAACCACACCAAGGGAGCCACAAGGATCTGTTACTTCGTTGTTCCGGAGGCGAATTCCAGCGACAGAACGGCGTAGGCGGTTGCCAGCACTGGATCGTTTTCCATAAAGCGTCCGTTTTTATTCACCCAGCTTCCATCTTCTGCTTGGAGCGAAGTCACCTTGGCGATGAGATCGGTGCGCCATGGGACTGCTATGCCTGATTGACGGGGGATTGAATCCATGCCGACGGTGACCATTGCGCGCCCCATAATATTGTAGAAAAAGTACAGCCCTTGCTCTCCCATACCTGGGTTTTCTTCAAGTGTCCAGTGCTTTGAGACCCAATCGAGCGTTGACTGTATGCGAGGGTCGGTTTTGTCGACTTCACAGTAGACAAGAGAGAGAAGTCCAGCATACGTGATGCTGCCATAGGAGCGCATGATGATCTTTTCTCCGCCTTCCGCCTTCGACTCCGGTGCTCCTTCTGGTTTTTTCTCAACGCCAGCTTTAGCATCCGATGGGTTGTAGACGAATCCCCCTGCATGATCACCTGTATCCGCGCCATTGTGCAGACTGTCGGCAAACTTCAAGGCCTCCGCCCAGTTGATATCTGCTCGTTTCTGTCCGGCAGGTCGTTTGTCTTCATAAACCTGCGATCGCCGCATGGACTCGATGACGAAATGTGTATTCATCAGGTCGGTGTACTCACGGTCGGTACTCTTGTCGTAGCCGAACCCGCCGTCAAAGGGATCGTCGCCCACGTGTTGTGAGTTGGCGAGAAATGTTCTGGCATTGAGCACGACCTCCGTGATGTCATCGCGACCTGTGGCGACGAGCGCGGTGAGGCAAATGGCCGTGTTGTAAGTGCTGAGTCCGCCGCCTTTACGTCCGGGGATGATGGTGTAGATGCCGCCATCGGGTTGAACTTTTGAGAGAATAAAATCGCTTCCCATTTTAACGGCATCTGCGTAGGCCGGATCACCCGAGGCTACGACAGCCCACAGGGCGAGTCCCGAAAGACCTGGGAACTGAGGATTGGAGAAAGAGCCATCTTCGGCCTGATGGTCTGCGAGCCATTTTACGCCTTTGGCAATGGACGGCGCGGCGTCCGTTGCCGGAGTTGAGAATGCATGGAATGGATAGGCGGTTAGGACTGTGGCGATTGCCATTGCCGCAACGCTTGCGGTTAAGGATGATGATGGTGATGATTTCATATTAATTCCGTTTTGATATCGTTCAAACCTGAGTGGTATGTTCAGATATTAAAACGACAACGCAACGATTCCGGTTCGTTTTATTTTTGTTGAACTCTATCCCTATCACGTTCTTGGACTTTCGCGATCTCCGACAAGATTCTCCAGAATGCAAAAATTCTCAAAAATGCAAACCACTATTGCTGGGGGGAGTCGGCGTGGGTTGCATCCCCTTGCGGTTCATCAGAAAGCTTGCGGTAGAGTGTTGCGAGGCTAACTTGGAGCGTTTTGGCTGTTTTCTCCTTGTCTCCTGCATGGTCGGTAAGAATCTGATCGAGATACTCTTTTTCCTTGAGCTTCAAGAAGCCCTTCAAGGACTGGGAGGTATCGGCTGAGCCAAATTTTGCTGAAGACTCGCGTGGTTGTTCGGCTTGTGCTTCGCGAGCTCGCGTCACAATCCGAGGGGGTAGGTTTTCAGGATTAATGACATCGTCTTGCAAGAAAGTCACGACGTGCTTGATTGCATTCTCCAGTTCCCGGACATTTCCAGGCCATTTGTAGGCCTTTAATATATCCATCGTTTCCGTAGCGAATGTCGGTTTGACATCCGAATCGGCTGTTTCGCCTTTGAGGAAATGTTGTGCAAGGGGCATGATGTCTTCCGCGCGTTCTCGCAGGGGAGGGATATCAATGGTGATGACGGCAAACCGGTAGTATAGATCAGTTCGGAACGTCCCGTCGGCGGCCATTTGTTCGAGGTTGTTGTTACTGGCCGCAACGACTCGTACATTGATGGAAACAGTTTTGGTGCCGCCAACTCGACGGATTTCTTTTTCCTGAAGTACCCGAAGCAATTTCCCCTGGAGAGGAAGCGGCAACGACGAAATTTCGTCGAGGAAAATGGTTCCCCCTTCGGCAGCTTCGAAAAGACCTGTTTTATCTGCAATAGCGCCTGTGAAGGAGCCTTTTACATGACCGAAGAGTTCGGATTCGAGCAGATCCGCAGGGAGGGCGGCGCAATTCACCGCAACCATGGGCTTATCCTTGCGGGGGCTGTTGTTGTGGATGGCTTTTGCGACGATTTCTTTCCCAGTTCCACTTTCGCCATAGATAAGAACCGTTGCTGCCGTTGGTGCGACCCGCTGGATCATTTCGCACACATGGAGCATGGTGAAGCTCGTGGCGATCAGATTTTCGAACTGATAGCGCAACGGGGTCTCAGGGGGATCGGGAACCGCAACAGCATCGCTCTGCACGCAGGCTTCCGCTCGTTTGACAGTCGCGAGCATCTCGTCGACCTTGAAGGGCTTGGTCAGATAATCGAATGCACCACATTTCATCGCATCGATAGCCGTCTCAACCGAGGCGTAAGCAGTCAGGAGGATTATCGGAAGCTTTGGGTTGATGGTTTTCGCCTGATTGATCAGGGCAAGTCCATCCATGGGGGCCATACGCAGATCGGTTATGGCAAGGCTGATTCCGCCCTTGCGAATAAGCTCCAATGCCTCAATTCCACCTTTCGCCGTGACGGTTTCGTATCCGTTGGCTTTAAGAAGACTTTGAAGCAGAATTAAGATTCTGACCTCATCATCTACGATTAAAATTTTAGTCATACTGAATTATCGTGCGTGAGATGCTGAATTGCATGAAATCACGGCCTCTGATTATATTCGTTACGAACAAAAAAAGCAATACCGATTCCCGAAGAAAACAACGACTTTTAAGAGAAATATTTTTAACGCTATCTCAGCCTCGTTGGCGTCTTTTTTGTCTGAATAACTTCCAAAGTGCATTCGTCGAACCCTCTGAAGAAATTCTCGGGCATTCATCCTTCGGTCTGAGTCTTTTTTTTGAGGTTGGCATTATTCCTGCTCATTATCAAAAATTGACTTTTTCAGCCCAGCTTGCTGATGGGTGGGGTCATCGTGGTAACGGCACAGGTAATTTCATGGCCAAACAAAAGCACTATTCTAGCTTTAACAATGCGTTGCTCCAACGCGGGGTTCTAACGACTGAGGCGTTGCGCGATGTTGTTAGTGAAGCAGGGAAGCAACCCTTAGAGCGCTATTTGCTGCAGAGCAAGCGGGTTGAATCAGGTGTTCTTGTTCTAGCTGTCGCTGCCTATTTTAATATGCAGCCGATCGGGCTTCCCCCAAACTTTCCGGTTCCCATGGCCTTACTTGAATTGACTACGAAAGATTTTTGGGCTCGCGTTAAAGCCGTGCCGCTGATGCGGGTGGGGAATCGGCTTACCGTAGCGTTTGGTGATCCCTTCGACTTAGTAGCTCAAGAGGAGGTTGCTCGCGCCACCAAGCTTGAGATTCTTCCGCTTGTCGCCTTAGAGAGGGATGTGCTTGAAGCGCTCGAGCATGCGCAGGTGAGAAAGGACTCTGAGAATCCTGACCTGGCCATGGCGAGTGTCATGCATGTCCCAGAGGGGGAGATTGAATTCACCAGTGAGGCCGCCAAGGAAGAATCGCTGGATAAGGCCATTGAATCTGCGGATGAGGCTCCCGTGATCCGTATGGTGAACATGATGTTGATCGAAGCCCTTCGCTCTGGAGCCAGCGATATTCATTTTGAGGCCATGGAGAAGACCTCGCGTTTGCGCTATCGTATCGATGGTGCTTTAATTGAACGCCCGAGTCCGCCAAAGTCTCTCCACAATGCTATTGTTTCCCGCATCAAGATCATGTCGGATCTCGATATCGCTGAGCGGAGAAATCCGCAGGACGGCCGCTTCCGTGTCAAAGCACTCAAGAAAGAGGTCGACATCCGCGTCAGTATCCTGCCGACGATCCATGGTGAGAAGGTGGTGATGCGAACGCTCGATAAAACAAACTTGGCCCCGAGTCTCTCCGCGCTGGGTCTCGATGATTTTGCCTTTAAGGCGATGCGGCATGCCATCGAACAACCTCACGGCATTCTGCTTGTCACGGGGCCGACGGGTTCTGGCAAGACGACCACGCTTTATTCATGCCTCCAAGATCTGAACAAGCCGGATGTCAACATCGTCACCGTAGAGGATCCGGTCGAATACGAACTTCCCGGCGTGAACCAAGTTCATGTCAATGAACAGGTGGGTCTGACGTTTTCCTCGGTGCTACGATCGGTGCTTCGCCAAGATCCCGACATTGTGTTGCTCGGAGAAATTCGAGACGGCGAAACGGCGAATATCGCGGTCAAAGCGGCCTTGACAGGTCACCTTGTGCTCAGCACACTGCATACCAATGACGCTCCTGGTGTCATTGCACGTCTCATCGACATGGGCGTCCCGCCGTTTCTCCTCGCCTCATCTCTCATCTTGGCTCAGGCTCAACGTCTTTTCCGAAAGCTCTGTAAAGTTTGCAAGCGTCCGTGTGAGGTGGATCCAGAAGTGCTTGTAGCCAATGGCA
>JBBQIY010000131.1:0-6074 GCA_038325415.1 Kiritimatiellia bacterium | reverse complement strand
AAGATTCAGAGAAGCTGGTGTTCGTATATGCCAAGCAGATTCGTGCGGCGTTGCGTCGTTGCGAGGCGATTTCGTACGAACCCCCCGAAGTCTTTAGCGAGGTGAAGCAGGGGATGTCTCCTGTCCAGATCAACGATGCATTGGGAAGACGTACGAGCGCCTACGAAAAGCGTGTTATGTATCTAGAAGAAATGCATGCGTTGATTTCATCTTCTGATGAAGCATTGAAGTCGATCAAACGTGGCATTATCCAGATAGAACGGGATGCTCAGAAGCTTATTCTAGCGCGCGACCGACTTGCCGCCGAGCGCGCCGCTGTCGAAGCCAAGGCTCGTTTAGAAGCCGATGTGATCGCCAGACAGGTTAAGACGAATGCCGTTGCCAGCGATGAAGTGGAACGAGTTCGCGACGTGCTCACGAGCAAAAAGGATCTCGTCGACAGTTTCGACTATGCTCGGGTTATTCTTGAGATGCAGCGCATGGAAAAAGAGCTGACCACCCCAGAAGCTCGTGAAGAGCTCAAATGGGTTCTGGCACGGTTCACGCGACTCGCCGATTTGCGTAAGTTTCTGATCGACGATTTAAAGAAGAACGGGATGATCCGGCGTGCCTATCAAAATTTTGATATCAAGGGTATTTCGGAGGATGGCACGGAACTCCTTGTGCCGATGCGTAAGGATATCACGATCAGATCGCTTAAGGTAGCGGATTGGCTGAGGCTCATTGCCATACAGCTTGAATCGCGCCCACATGATCGACCTATTGGTCTGGTCGAATGGGGCGATCAATTGTTCAATTCCGCCATCTTCTGCTACGTGCATGGCGGTGGAAACGAGGCTGCGATCAGCAAAGCGAAGATTCTAGCGGCGCAGGCGATGGAGAAAAAGACATCCCTGAAACTTGATGCCGTGAAGCTTATTCCAATTTTAGCGACAGAAGCAACCCCTTCAGAAGCGAGCGTTCCATGATGATACCGGATTTACAAGCGAGTGTTCTTTGTGACGACGTTCGCCAAGAGAATAATGGCAAGTTTATGCTGATCGGCATTTTCGACGGACTGGCTGTTGCCAAATTGCCTGCAACGTTTATGAAAATCTGCGTCGTGAACCGATGGTGCTGTGGCCAAGGCTCGTTCAAACAATCCACGCGAATTATCGGCCCCGATGCACACACGCCTGCGATCGTCGGCAAAGAGGTGGAAATTAAGCTTGCGGAAGATACCCACACGGCCACCAGCGTCGAAATCTTCGTCAACCCGAAGTTTGAACTTGAAGGAACCTACTGGGTTGAGATTCTCCTTGATGGACAGTTGCGCATGCGCTATCCGCTTGCCATACGCATTGTGCAGAAGCCCGGGGGTTAAACCCAGGTGCGGTTGCAGCACGTTGCAACCGCACCAAGAATCCAGAATTCAGTAGACAGAATTGATTCTCAGCAACTCACGCATAGTTTTGCCTCTCAATCGGGTATCCTCAAATCGTAGGCACGCTATTTCTTGAAAAAGGCGGTAGTGAGGCTTGGTGTTTAACTTCTGGATTCTGACTTCTGGCTACTGACTCCTGTGTGATTCAACGCAGTTGAATCACACTCCGCCTGCTCGAGCAATGCGAAGTTGGCAGACGTGAGATCGCGCCATTGACCGGTCTGGAGATCGTCAGGCAGGCGCAGACCGTTGATTGCAGTACGTATTAGAGTCTGCACACGAAGTCCGGACAGTTCGCACATGTTACGGATCTGGCGGTTGCGTCCCTCGTGTAGCAAGAAACGTAGCAGGTGGCGCTCGTGGTTGCGTCCGTCGGCGAGCCGTTCAAGGTAATCGACCTTGGCCGGTCGGATGCGATAGCCGTCCATTTTTATCGGCGAGTTCAGGAAATTAAGGACTTCCTGGTCGAAGTACCCGCCAACCGTGACAAGGTATTCTTTACTGTGCCCAAACTTGGGGTGGGTAAGGCGGTTGACGAAATCGCCATCGCTGGAAAGCAGGAGTAGACCCTCTGAGTTCATATCGAGTCTGCCCACGCAGACGAGTCTTTCGGGTATGTCCTTTAAACAGGCAAAGACGGTTTCGCCCTGCAAATCGTCGGATGAGCAGATGAGACCGCGCGGCTTGTTGAGCATAATCGTGCGCATCTTCATGCCGCCGCGTGGCAGGGTATAAACACTCCCTCTGACCGTGATGATATCCGTTTGCGGATTCAGTACACGGTAGCCCGGTTCCAAAATACGTTCCCCGTTGACCAAGACATCGCCAGCCTTAATGATGTCGGCGGCGTGACGACGCGAGGCGATGCCGAGGTGTTCCATGAAACTTTGGAGCCGTGGCGTTTCCGATTTTTCTGGTGCTTGACTTTTTCTGGGTGTGTGAGGCATAGTAGTGGGGTATGTCATTGATGGATCGCGATTACATGAGAGCTGGAAAAGAACCAGCAAAAAAATTAAGGAGGAACGTCGTTCGGTCGTTCCTCAACAGGCTACGCCTTTGGATTGCTGTGATGAAACTGAAACTGAAACGCTGATTAGCCGAACCTGTCGAAAAAGATCTTATCACACGAGATACCCAGTTTTGTCAAAACGTTGCATGCGGCAGTGAGCATTCCCGGTCCTCCACAGAGATATGCGGAGGCGAGGGTGGCATCGTGGATGCGTCGTTCCATCGCTTCTGTGACAAGCCCCATTTCATAGACTTTCGTTTCCTCGCCGTTCAATTTTTCCAGAACAGGAATGAAGTGGAAGTCGGGCAGGGACTTTTCGAATGCTTGCAGTTCGTCGATGTAAAGTAAGTCCGCATGTATTTTGACGCCAAAGAAATAAAGAACGCGACGTTTCGAGCCAATCTCCTTCAGATGACGGAGGATGGAAAGAATCGGGGACATGCCGGAGCCGCCTGCCACGCAGATGAGTTCGTTCTTGTCGTCACAATTTGGATAGCCGCTGTAGGGAGCGGTGAAGGTCACTTCATCGTTGAGTTTTAGATTGTTATGTACAAACCCTGAGCCGATGCCCGAGGGGACAAGTTTGACGTTGAGTTCGAATTCGGTATTTGAGGATGGCGGGGAGGCGATGGAATAAGAGCGTGATGCGCCGCGGGGTGCTCCGGGGCAGGGAGGAACGTCCAGAAGGATGTAGGCTCCAGGAAGGAATTGGAGGGTCGGCGGGATCAGCAACTTTAACTTGGCGCGCCGAATATCATGCGACACCATCTCAAGCTCGGTGACAACGGCCGTGAACATGCGCACATCTTTGATCGTCTCGGGCAATTCGAGCGTGATATCGCTATCCACGGGTGTTTGGCAGGAAAGTCGCCAGCCAGAAGCGAGCTCCTCTGGCGTGAGTTTCTTGCGTTCTTTTTCGGTGACCGACGAGTGGGTTCCAGAGAGAACTTTGACCCGACATTGTCCGCAGAATCCGTTCCCACCGCACAGCGACGGAATGAAGACATGGACACCGCGAAGGGTTTTAAAAAGCGTGTCGCCGACAGGAACCTGATAGGCTTTGCCGTCTTTGATTGTGATGGTGACGATCTCGTTGCTCATGTTTCGTATTGTACAGGTTAGCGGCGGGGTTACACAATAGGAAAATAGGGTGTGTCGCGACTCGCAACTCGTGACTCGCAACTGGCAACCCACCGTGCAACGGTGTGCCAGGCCTCCAGCTTTTCTTAGTTGGAAATGCTCGCGTTGGCGGTGCTTGTTGAGGGGAGACGCAGGTAAACCAGATCACGGTCAGCCGACACTAAGCTTGCCGGGTGCTTAAGGAAAACGGCTTCAGCTTTTGTGCTGTTGAGAAACGTAGATTAAGAGAATCATTTCGAGTCTACCGCTTCGGCGTTACGACTTAAATACCTATGCGCCTTTGTTTGGGGGAAGCAGGAGTCTAGACCAACGACCATGGACCATCAGCGGTCTGAAATTTGTAACGCGTAATTCCTTCAGGAAGGCTTTAGGGGTTAAGCCCTAGGGTTTAGACAATTTTTTAATAAAAAAAACCTTGTAAAACCAACCGGAAAAAGATATCATAATCAGTATATTGAGGAAGAAATTGCTCTGAAACCGTTTTTGAGTCGTCTTAGAACGTGATGTCTTATCACCCACCTTATTCGGTAGAGATATTTATGAATAGAATCATTCCGCAGGTAGACCTCAAAGAGGCTCATCTTCAACTTGCGACAGACGTAGCAGAGCTAGAAAACGGTGAAGAACATACAAAACATCAGGAAGTCTTGACCAATCGTCTGCGCTACGAAGAGAGGTTACTGCGTGCCGCTTCTGAAATATTAGGGATGTATTCGGACCGCAAACAGTCTGAAGAATCGCTCAAAGCGAGTGAGGAACGATTCCGTCAGGCCTTTGAGAATGCTAACGACGGCGTTTGCATCGTGGCTCTGGACGGAAAGTTCCTCCAGGTCAACCAACGCATGTGCGAAATTCTTGGTTACACGAGGGAAGAACTCGAATCGATGACGGTCGACGACGTCGCCTACACCGATGATAAGAACTTGAGTTCCGGGTTCATCCAGAGCTGCTTGTCGGGCCAAGCATCCAATTTGGTGTTCGAAAAACGCTATTACCACAAGAATGGAACTATTGTCTGGGGCCAGATCTCAAGCTCCATTATCCGCACCCACAAGGGCGAGCCTCTCAACTTCATTTCCCACGTGCAGGACATCTCAAAACGCTATGAGATGGAAGAGGCCTTGCGCCAAAGCGAAGTTCTGAAGGCGCAGGCGAGTTTATTGAAAGACCTTCACGATGGGGTTGGGGGCATCGCCGCACGAGTGGGCCTGCTGGCGCAGTTGGCCTTGGTCGAGGAGGCGCCTGAAGCCCGTGCGACGGCACTGCGAAGCATCATGGGGTTGGCGCGCGAAATGGGCCAGGAAGTCCGCCGGTTCATGAGTGTTCTCGAACAATCCGATTTTGGGTGGGATGATTGGATGCTCGAAGTGCGTACCTTTTGCAACACGTATCTGGAAGGGTTGCCGATTGAATTGCATCTGGATATTGCTCCTGCGCGATCCTCTCTCTCTATTCGTTCAGATGTCGGGCTCTCGATCTACCGTCTGATTAAAGAAGGTGTCACCAATATCGTGAAGCATGCCAACGCTTCGGAGGCATGGGTCAGAGTGGATTGGGAAGACGATCTCCTCTATGTTGAAGTACGGGATAATGGTGACGGTTTTACGGGAGAGATCCCCCGATCGGGCGGATTATTCAATATTAGCGAACGTGTGCGCAAATTGGGCGGTCGCTCGGAACTGCTTGGCTCGGGTGGGGTGGCCCACCAGATCTGGATTCCGGCCGCGCAAATCTTGCGACCGACCGGTGATTCGCCGTCTTCTTTACAGTCAGGGGGAATGTGATGGTGTGTCCCGTTGCAATCTGTCTCGTAGAAGATGACAAGCAGCTTTTGCTGGTTTTGAAGACGCTTTTAGGGAAGGAAAAGGCGTTCAACATTATCGGGGCATACGATTGCCCAGTGAAAGCACTGAATGAAGTCTGCTGGGAAAAAGTCGACGTTTTGCTGACAGATCTTGATCTGCCGGAGTTGTCGGGGGTTGAAGTCATTCGTGCCGCCTGCACGGCCAACCCTGAATTGCTGGCGATGGCTTACACCGTGTGCGAAAATAAGCAGATGGTGTATGCCGCGATTCAAGCAGGCGCTTTCGGGTATATTCTCAAGAGCAGCCCTGTGTCTGAAATGCGAGATGCCATCCGCGAATTGATCAACGGTGGTTCGCCGATGAGTCCGGGTATTGCTCGGTTGGTGCTGTGCGATTTTCGGGTTGAGCACGCGCAGCAAGCCTTGTCCGAAGAGCTCAGCGAGCGGGAAGTGGTGGTTTTGCGGTTGATTGCAAAAGGGTTGCTGTACAAAGAAGTCTCTGATGAACTGGCTGTCAGCACACATACGGTTCATACCTTTTTAAAGCGGATCTACGTGAAGCTCCATGTCCACAGCCGCCGTGCTGCTGTGCGTGTGGCCAGACAGACTGGACAGCTTGAAGAAAGTTAGTAGTGCGAAGTGCGTAGTGAGTAGTTTCCCTTTCAACGAGGGAGTAGGGCGTGAGAATTACGAATTAC
>JBBQIY010000130.1:0-6084 GCA_038325415.1 Kiritimatiellia bacterium | reverse complement strand
AGCACTGAAGATCATTGATAAGATCGGGCAGGACACCGATACGGTCGGTCGGATTTATGCGGCGGAGAGTGCAGGGGACATGTTCGCTGGAATGCGGATGTTGAAAAAAGCGCTTGAAATGTTTGATGCCCGATACTGACAAAGGCCACCATACACTAGCCATGTTGGGACTTTTTTATACCTGCTCGAAGCAATATGACAAGGCCATTGAAATTCTCACCTTGTGCCAGACGAAATGTCCTGAATATAAAAATGGCGTTGATTCGTGTCTTGCTGATGCAATCCGGGGAAAAGCGGCAGCGCTGGAAACAGCGGAAGTTAAACCCTAGGTGGGATGCCGATGTATTAGGGGTAGGATCCCAGCAGATTGTGACGCGCCCCTTGGCTGTTTGCGGAGGTTTACGCCATGCAGGCAGGTGTGCTACAATGTCCGCAACAATTGATGACACCCCGGGATTCACACGAGATCCTAGAATGGAGTTCTTACGATGGACAATAAAATCGAGCCTTGGATAGAGGAAAAGCTCCCCGAATGGTCGGCACTTTTCGATGCGTGTGCAACATGCCCGGCGGTGAACTCGGCCAGAGGTTACCGCCTGCCGGGGCAGGCAACAATCATTGAGGTGCTCAACGGCATCATCGGCCTGTTGTTTCCCGGTTGCCTGAACAACGAAAATGCGCCCGCTTTTGTCGGTCATGCAAGCGGAAAGTCCGATACGGGCAGTATTTCTCAAAGCCTCTATGAGTGCATTCTCCCTGTCGCGAAGTATTATTGCGAAAATAAAATCTGCAAGCAATGCGGCGACTGCGAGCAGTTCGCCCGCGACGCGGTCGTCGGCCTGTTCTCAAACGGGGCCGAACTGCGCGATATCCTGCAGGCGGATGTGCAGTCGGCTTACGAAGGCGATCCGGCGGCGACCTCCCAGCTTGAAGTTGTGATGAGCTATCCGGGACTCTACGCGATCTCCGTGCATCGTGTGGCGCATCAGCTTGTGAAGCTGGGCGTTCCGCTGATCCCCCGCGTGATGAGCGAATTCGCCCATTCGCGCACCGGCATCGATATTCATCCCGGTGCCACGATTGGCCGCGGCTTTTTCATCGACCACGGCACGGGCGTCGTGATTGGCGAGACGTGCAAGATCGGCAAAAACGTTAAACTCTACCAGGGTGTGACGCTGGGTGCTTTGAGTTTCGCCAAGGATGAACAGGGCAATCTCGTCAAGGGCATCAAGCGCCATCCGGACGTCGAAGACAATGTCATCATCTACGCCGGTGCCACGATCCTCGGCGGCGATACGGTGATCGGACACCATTCCGTTATTGGCGGCAACGTCTGGCTTATTCATACCGTACCTCCCTATAGCAAGGTGTACAACACCCAGCCCAGTCCGGTGGTGAAAACCAATCCCGTCTGAAGACGTCTCAGAGCTAGCCGACGTGTTAGGCAAGCGGATGAAGCCCATGGCGATGGAGAGTCGGTGAAAAAATAGTACCTGATCGGGTGCAATATTGAATTATTATCTTGCATTTGTACCTAATCGGGTATAAAGTTGCTGTGTTTTAATTTTTTGTAACCGATCGGGTGTACTATGGGAATTTCTGAATTTGTTAGAGAACAGCGTAAGCGTCATGGGATGACGCAACTGGAGCTTGCCGAACGTGCAGGTGTGGGGATCCGTTTCCTTCGGGAACTCGAGGCGGGGAAGCCGACATTGCGGATTGACAAGGTTAATGTGGTGCTGGATTTGTTCGGTCATGTGCTGGATCCGGTGCCGATGAAGCGAGGGGAGTAATTCATGTCGAGAATGGCGGATGTGTATCTTCACGAAAGACTGGCTGGCCGACTTGTCGAAGACGAGAACGGCTACGTTTTCCTGTACTATCCGTCTTATCTTGCTCTCGATAAGGCGGAGCCTGTGAGTGTGACCCTGCCACGCCAGTCGGAGCCGTTTCGGGATAAAGTGCTGTTTCCGTTCTTTGACGGGCTGATCCCGGAAGGTTGGCTCCTGTCTATTGCGGAGGATAACTGGAAACTGAGCCGTACCGACCGTATGGGGTTGCTGTTGGCCTGTTGTCGTGATTGCATTGGTGCTGCCAGTGTGCGGGAGGTGGAATCGTGACACGCTGTCTTTGCTGTGGTCTGCCGATAGACGACGCGAATACGGGATATCATGCCCGGTGTCGGAAGCGGCTGTTTCAATCAACGATGAGTCCCGTTTTCAGCTATACGCAGGAACAGTTGAATGCGTTGGCTGCTTCAATCATCCAGTCGCGGATTTCTGTTCCGGGAGTGCAACCCAAACTTTCGCTTCACTTGGAGCGCGATTCACCGAGAGGGAATAGTCGGCTGACGCTCGTCGGCCTGGACGGAGATTTCATTCTGAAGCCTCCGGTGTCGACTTGGCCCCATTTGCCGGAAGCCGAACATTTCTGCATGCTGTTTGCAAGGATGTGCCGTCTTTCTACGGCGGAGTTCGGCCTCATTTCTTTAGCCTCGGGGGAGCGTGCTTACATCACGCGGCGCATGGATCGCGAACCGGGCGGCAGGAAGATTCATATGGAGGACTTCTGTCAAGTCACGAACAGGCTTACGGAACAGAAGTATCGCGGGTCGATGGAGCAGATCGGAAAGGCGATACGTCGCTATTCAAGCGTTCCAGGACTTGACGCCATCCGCTTCTTCGAATTGTCCTTCTTTTGTTTTCTGACAGGGAATTCGGATATGCATCTGAAGAATTTTTCGCTGATACAGTCGGATCATGGTTTCGGTGAGCTGTCCCCGGCTTATGATCTCGTACCGGTCAACTTGATCATGCCTGAGGACAAGGAAGAGTCGGCGCTTTCGCTGAACGGCAGGAAGGCGAAGATATGTCGTTCTGATTTCGAGACATTCGGACGTACCATCGGGCTGACGGATCCACAGATTCAGAAGGCCCTGAAGCGAATCGGTGGGGCTGCCAAGAAAAATTCCCCCGAAGCACTTGCAAGATCTTTTTTGCCTGAGGAAATGAAGATCGCTTTTCTTGCGCTTCTGGAACGCCGCCTTGCCAGGTTGTTCGGATAGCGCAGCGCTACTGCCTCTTAATTTTTCTACCGTTCTAGATTGCTGCGCTGGCGGGACCCTCGACATTCGTCTTTCGTCTTTCGGAGAAGCAGGGCAGTCTAAAGTGACACCCTGCCACACACAAGAGGCTCTGGCGATTTCTCCGGAACGATTGCACCGCCACGAAAGACGTAAGTCGCAAGACGAAAGCCCGTCTTTCTTCTGTGGCAGTTCGGCCCAAAGGAAAGCTGAGGGAAAGTTGAGAAGACCCCGACAGGATTGTCGGGGCTACCTTTTTTCCTTGTCGGATCGGGAACGTAGCCGAGACAATCCTGTCTCGGATTCGGTGGATGAGACCCCGACAGGATTGTCGGGGCTACCTTGATTGTCGGGGCTACCCTGATTTCACCTTTCTTGATGACGCCGGACGGCGGCTTTCGCATCGGTGTAGGATTGGCGGAAGAATGAGGTCCATTGGCGCATGTAGTCAATGGCATCATATTTTGCCGATGTGTCACCAGCGGTCTTCCACGTAATCGGTAGCGGCATGTCTGGCAAGCGTTCCAGAAGCGCCACGGCTTCGGGATTGGCTTCGGGGCCACCAGCATCGATGATGGCTTTCCAGGCAGCGCGTAGCTCGACGCCAGAATCCATGCACATGGCGCGTACAAGCTGTCGGAAGAAACTGAAGTGCAGTCCCGTCCACCGTGGCTGGTACTCGAACGATTTCGCTAAATGGTAGGCATCAACGGCTGGGTCCATGAGGTTGTCGGAGGTGTAGTGCGCATGTTCCTCGGCGCGTTGCTGGACGGACGGATGCTCGGGGTCGGGATAGAAATCGCGGCGCACGGGCAGACGACGCAGCGCTGATTTTAGTGGACCGCCGGGAGTGCCCGGTTTGTAGTTCCAGAGCTTTTGTCCGTCTTCGGAAAGCACATATTCCATGAAGCGCTTGGCGAGTTCAGGATGCGGGGCGCCGCGGAGTAGACTAATGGGGTCGCCGCTGATGCTGGAGCCGCCGAGGGGCGTGACGTAGTTCAGGCGCACTTCGTCGCCGACCTGAGTGATCTCGGCCTGCACGCGGCTGTAGAAGTCGATCGAAATGCCCACGGCGGCATCGCCTGAGGCGACATCGACTGGAACCTTGCCTGCACCGTCGGTAAAGTATCGCGCGTTTGCGCCGATGCGCTGGATGAGCTGGACGCCCTTGAGCCAGCCGCGTTCGATGTCGTCTTGGTATTGCTGTGGAACGCCTTCGGGCATGACGCCGATTGCGAGCCGAGCATCAGCGATGTGACTTTCGAAATCGCGGATTTGTTCGGGTGTCCAACCCGCTTCCATAACGGAGCTGCGACATTCGGAGTGAATGATCATTTCGAAGGCTTTGGCGATCGAGCCGGATTTGGTCGGGTCGGTGACGCCGATATCGCCGTAATACCGCGGATCCGTCAGATCACGCCACTGGACGGGTTGTTTTTCAATGCCCAGCTTTTTGAGACGATCCGGGTTTGAGCAGATTCCAAAGCCGGAGAGAACAGCACTGTAGAATACGGGAGATCGCCATTCTTCGCCTCCGAGTCCTTCGGGGAACATCTCAATTCCGTCAGCATCGGTAAGGATGCCAGCGGGAATTTCATCCTTTTCCCAGGGCACAACGGTGAGGCCCTGCCGTGCAGCCGAGGAGTGGTCATACGTTCCGCCGCCGAAGAAGACATCGATTAAAATTGTGTAGGTGTCGGCATCGTCATGGGCGCGAAAATCATTCCAGATTTCCGCTAGGGTATCGTCCGAAGGTTTTCGTTTTGAAACGGCAGCATCGCTTGCGCCATCAGGCCAAAGCCGATTGGAGCGTTTGCGGAAGGCGCGGAATGACGAAACGTATTCGCCGGTGATGTATCGCATGATTTCGGTGGTGCCGCCGATGGCGCGCCAATCGATGCGCACGGGCTTCCCGAACTTCTTGAGATGCCAATTTGAGAAGCCGCTTGAGAATTCATCGCGTATCACGGCGATGTGCGGCGACACCACAACGAGTACGGGATCGCCGTCCTTCCACTGGCCCACTGGCTTGTCTTGTCGAAAGAGGAACGGGAGCGCAATTGTGAGCGCAGCGGCGAGAATGATGAGCGCATTTTTCATCGTGAGGGATCTCGGGAGGTCTTCATTCTGAAAGGGTGATGATATCCTTGCGCTGGATCCACGCCGTGACGCGACGAGCGTCATCGCGTGCCAGCATTTCCGGATTCAGTTGGAAGACCATCATCGTGAGCGTTGAGCCGTCTTGGCCTTTAACGTCCATCAAGTGCTGGGCAGTTTCGCCCAAGTAGACCGTGCCGTGGATAATGCCATCGAGACGAAGGATGTTATCGCCGGCGGGGGCGTCCCCAACCTGGATTGTTTCGGGACGCACCGAGAGTTTTGTTGCAGAGCCTGCATCGAATGTGGAGCCGAAAAAGCTGGGAGGCAGGAAATTGGTTTCGCCGATGAACGAGGCGACGAAGGCGTTTTTAGGTTTGCGGTAGACTTCGAGAGGCGTGCCAGTTTGTTCGATGACGCCATCTTTCATGATGGCAAGGCGGTCGGCGATGGACAGCGCTTCTTTCTGATCGTGTGTGACGTAGACGGCGGTGAGTCCGGCTTGTTTGCAGATGCGGCGGATTTCCACGCGCATTTCGAGGCGGAGCTTGGCATCGAGGTTCGAGAGCGGCTCGTCGAGGAGCAGGCAGCGAGGCTGGACCACGAGAGCACGGGCGAGGGCGATGCGCTGCTGTTGTCCGCCAGAGAGTTGGTTGGGTTTGCTCTTGGCGCGCGTTTCCATCTTGACTGCCGCGAGGGCTTCCATGACACGTTTTTCAATTTCGGGCTTCGAGACTTTGCGCATCTGCAATCCGAACGCAACGTTTTCCGCGATCGTCATGTGCGGCCAGATGGCGTAGCTCTGGAAGACCATGCCGGTGTCGCGCTTGTGCGGCGGGATGCTGGTGACATCGTCGCCGCCGATCAGGATCGTGCCCTGGTCGGGGGTATAGAAACCCGCGATA
>JBBQIY010000129.1:0-6098 GCA_038325415.1 Kiritimatiellia bacterium | reverse complement strand
TAAGAGACAAGCATCAACAGAATCGACGAGTAGCAAACGGCATTCCCATCTCGCTTTGAAATGCGTCGGTGGACTCGTGATTCTGGCTGCCGTACTTTTAGTAATTTTACACGTCGCCCAACAAGAAAAAAAACGGGTTATAGATGCTGCGCAACTGGAGCTGACTGAAATCGGCGACTTCTGTCGAATCAACCCAACGGCCTATCATGTCGCAATACAACGCTACGATACGCTGATCAGCCATCTTGGGTGTTCAGACTACGCAAAACTTCGTCAAAGTGCACTCGCTAAAAGAAAATCGCTCGAGAACGCCCAAAAAAATCATGTAGAAAAAGTAATGAAGGATCTTCGGGAAGAAATCCAACCGCTGATTGAACAGCGGCAATTCGTAAGGGCTGCATCCATTATTTCTTCTTTCAATGGCGACATGGCAAACGAAACTTTGCAGGAACGCATGCGGTTGGCAGACACCCTAAACGAACAGGCGATCCATTCAAGTCGAACCCGTGGCTCAACCGGAAACGAATAATCCTGGGTTTAGACGAAGCCGACAACGCTACGTGCCAAAGCCCCCACAACCTGATGACGCCATCCATTATTCAGTGGGTGCTCAGGATTATCAGGATTCTGACAAAATGAGGTGATGTCCGCTCTCGATCCGAACAAGGCGGCATCAACATGAACCTTTGCGGCTTCCGTTGCAATTGCTTTGATTACTTGGTCCGCAATTTCGCGAGCTTTGGTTGAGGCCGTTGGCGTCAGTTCGGGAACATCGTCTTCAGGCATTTGCTCGACTGCTGCCAGCACCTCAAAGAATTTCGGGGCAAAGGGTCGTGGCAATTCTTTCGCGGGAATCATAGCTGCATTCGCAGGTGGATTCAATGCAACATTCACGAGCACTTTGTCATCCACAACCCAGCTTCGCGGCAAATTTCGTTCTCGTGCGGTCTGTTCACGCCACGCGGCAAGTTCGCGCAGGCGAATCAACTGACGCGGCAGCTTGAATGCGGTCACGGGGACCTTCATGCGCTTCCACGCATTGATGGGAACATCTTCCGTGTAGAGAGCGAGATTGTCAATCGTCTGCATCTCCTTCATCATCCAGTCGTACGTGCCGAACTCCTTCGCCTTCGCAATCAAAATCGCCATAACTTCGCCCATGTAAGCCACATCATCGGCGGCATACTCGAGCTGTTCCAATGAAAGCGGACGGCGCATCCAGTCGGTACGCGTCTCCGTTTTTGGGAGTTCAATTCCCAGTGTGTTGATCAATAACTGCCGCAAGGAAAGGATCGACGGCATTCCGCAGAATCCAGCGGCAATGCGCGTATCGAAAATGGTGACCGGCTCCGCTCCACACCAGTGGTGGATATGTTGTAAATCCTGCACCGCATCATGAAAGATTTTGGTGATAGATCGATCCGAGACAACTGACGCAAGGGACTTGCCGTCGTATTTCAGTTGATCGAGAAGCAGGACGGATCGTTGATCATCATTTTTCGGCGTAAAGTGTAAAACGGCCGGGCCGGAGGACGGTAGCAGAGCACGGTCGAAATCAGGAGACATCCCGGCCTGAATTAGGCCTAAGTTGGCATAGTAGGTACGCTGCCACACGAATTCAGTATCAAGTGCGATGAACATCGATTGTTAGGGTTGGTTTGGTTTTATCAAGGAATCTCGCCGCATCAGTGAGCAGCTTCTTTCCGTCTTCGTATTTGAGGAGCTCGGAAGGTAAATTCTTCCGGAAAGTGGAACCGTAGTTTTTCGTAAAAATACGTTGGTCCGCAATAATCACGATACCGCGGTCATCGTTGTGGCGGATCAGCCGCCCGAACCCCTGCCTAAATTTAATCACGGCGTTTGGTAAGGCAAAGTCACGAAATGAATCGCCTCCGTTTTCGGCAACACGCTCGGAGCGAGAACTCACCACAGGGTCATTGACCGCATCGAAGGGAAGTCGCGCAATGACAAGGCAGCTCAGAGCCTCACCGATCAAGTCAACGCCTTCCCAGAAGGAATCAGTTCCCATCAGGACAGAGGGATGATCCTCGCGGAACATCTGCGTGATGCGCTCACGCGACTGTCCTGTCCCCTGCACAAGAAGGCGAATACCCGCCCGACTCAGCGTCTCCATAATACGTTCAGCGCAATTCATCATCATCCGATAGCTTGTAAACAGCACCAACATGCGCCCATGAGTAACGGCTGCAAGTTCTGCGGTAAAATCGGCAAATGCCGCCGTGTAATCACCCTCCCCACCTTCGCGTGCGTCAGCAATATTGGGCAGAAATACCGGCACCGCCGCGAGACACTGGCGGGGGTAGTCGAAGGGAGAGCCAACGCATAGCGACATCACGCGCTCGGGCTCAACAAGGTCAAGACCAATCCGATGGGCGATGAATTTCGAGGACCCACCGACATTCATCGTGGCGGAGCAGAGAACGACACTTTCCTTCTTGTCAAAGACGGCATCCGCCATGAACTTCGCAATCTCAATCGGCGCCGCGTGCAATCCTCCAACAAGCTTGCCGTCATACTCCTTCGTAATGGCAATCCAGTACACCCAATCGGGATCGGACACCGACGTCGTAAAATTAAGATTTTCTGATAGTTCAATCACGCCACTAACAACCACTGAAAGTTCACGGCCAAATTCTGCAACTGCCGCCGATGATGAAGGCGACTCGTCAGCAGATCTTCCGGAAAAAGCGGAGGCGATTTGCTTCTGCCCCGACATCTCCTGGGAGGGAGCATCCGTCTCATTACCCGCGAAAACTTTGCTGATAGCCTCTAAGTCGGTCATTAGCGCATAGAGATCATCTTGGAATTTCTGTAAGAACGGCAATACGTCCAGCCAAGCGTTCGATTCCGTAAACTGCGGTCGCATGCGCATCACACTCTCCTCTTTTCGGGGAATGTCGGCAAGCGAACGCAGGAATCGTCGGCCCGATGTGCGAACGGCATCCGTGTGCTTAATCGCGGCATCAAGCTTCTCAAAAAGGGCATCGCGTGCTTCTGCTGAGGTCAAAAAATTGTTGCTCAGCAGGGCGCTCCTGAGGCGACTCAGAATTCCACTCTCCTTGCGGCGGCTCGCCAAGTACAATTTCCGGAGCACATTATAAAAGGAATACGACGTGACCTCGCGCAGAAACTTCCGGGTCGCGGCTTCTTCAAGATTGTGCGCCTCGTCAAAGACCACTTGTGCATTCTTGGGCAATGCAAGCGGCTTGTCGGGCTCTGAAAAGAAGACAGAATGATTGGTGATGACGATATCGGCATTGAGCGATTCGTTTCGGGCCGATTGCAGATAGCATCGCGAATAATATGGACATTTGCGTCCGTGACAGTCCTCCGGCGTCGAGGCGAGTTTGTCCGAAAGCGAATGTGCGAACTCGAGCTCCGACAAATCGCCGGAATATGTTTTAAAAAGCCAAGCACAGACATGCGCCAATGGAAGAAGCTGATCCTCGGAAAGCTCAACCTCGCGGTGCTGAAGTAAATACGAAAAACGTTTTAGGCAGAGGTAGTTTGAGCGTCCCTTGATCATGGCAACCTTAAACGGAGTCCTGATGATCCGTGCAATCGCAGGCAAATCCTTGTGGAAGATTTGCTCCTGGAGATTCTTTGTGTTCGTGCTAATGACCACAGGCACCTTGTTGGCAAGTGTCCAGAGAACGGACGGCACGAGATAGGCCATCGTCTTCCCTACCCCAGTTCCCGCTTCCACAACAAGATGCCGCTGGGTGCTGAATGCGGCGGCAACAGCACTGGCCATTTCGTTCTGCTCGGCCCGATACTCATAATCAGGGATCGCTCGATGAAATTCGCCGTTCGGACGAAACCAGGCACCCACCGATCCAGGGTCGAGTTGCGTGTACTCCATGGGATTCGGCAGCTCTCGCTTAGGATAGGTAAAGTGGCGCGGCGGTAAAGCATTGATCAGGGCGTCGCCGGATTCAGCAAGTTCGGCTGTTAAAATAAAAGTTCGTGCCTTCGAAATACGCTTAGCAAGATGTTTCAGCGACTCATCGTGGCTAGCAGAAAGAAGCTGACAAATAACCTCAGCGGCATCGCGCGGAAGATCGGGCGATGTCAGATCATCAAGAGAATCCGTCTTGCGCGGAGCTTGCTTCGCTGGCAACGTTTCCATCATCTATGCCCTAGAATACGGTTTGCAGAGCGCGATCAAATCGTTGACATCGGCCGTAGCGAGACATTCCACCGTATCAGCGGCACCGTAGTAGATCTTGACCTCACCCGAGTCTTCGAGAATCATGCCGCCGGGGAAAATGACATGTGTCCTGAATCCCTCATCCTTTTCGTATGACGCCTCTGGGCTGATCAGCGGCTCCTGGCTCAAGCCGATGATCTTCCACGGCTCGTTGAGATCCAAGAGCATAATTCCCGCGTAGTAAATCTTCTTCCACGAATCTTCCCAGCCGTTCTTACCGCGAGACTCATCACGATAAACTGCATGGAAGGTTGTGAGCCATCCCTTCGAAGTCCGCACGGGCGGTGCGGCGGGCCCTACCTTGTCGTTCGCATACGTTACGTCCTCAACGCCCAAAACGAGTTGGGTGTTGCCCCAATACTTAAGATCTGGCGAATCGGAAAACCACAAATCAAAACGGTCACGACCTCGGCTATAAACGGGGAACGGACGCTCCAAGCGACAGTACTTGTCGTTGATTTTGTCGGGGAACACAACCATATTACGATTGTCCGGCGTTGAAAGACTTTGTATCTCCCAAGAGTCGAAATCCTCTGTTGTGGCGATACCGCCGCGAACACCGTGCTTGGTATCAACCGCAAAGCAAAGGACGATCTTCCCATCGACGATCGTGATACGAGGATCGTAGGCTCGCGACACTTCGTTGTCACACCACTCGAACCAAGGTTTTTCATTCGGTGTCCACTTGATGCCGTCATCGCTGAAAGCCAGTCCGATATTCGTTCCAGAAAAACGGCCAGTGGCCTTTTCGCCATAGCCATAATCATTTCGGAACGCCATAATATAACGTCCTTGGTATTTGCAAACGCCAGCGTTGAAAATTAAACTTGCCGGATAAGGCACATCGTTGGCAGTAAGAATTGGATTCGCGGGATGTCTTTTAATTGGCATAAAATTCATTTCCTGTAAGGAGTTAATGTCAGGATTATACCAGATTAGCCCACCCTTCTCAACAGTCGTATATTTGAATTTTTTCCTATTGACTCCGATGCGTGTTTTTTGATACTTTTAAACCCGTTCGTTATGTTCGACCGGGGTGTAGCGCAGTCTGGTAGCGCGTTTGGTTCGGGACCAAAAGGTCAAGAGTTCGAATCTCTTCACCCCGACCACTTTTAAGTGGCACATTATCAATGACTTACGACAAAAAAAATGGCAATACGCCGTTAAGGGCGAATTCGCCTTACTTATTACAAGTTCTCCCCAGCAGGGTGTTTCGAGTTGAAAGTCTTCATCGTCAAGTTCACTGCGATTAAAACGTTCGTAACGTTCGGCAACATCAGTCCACGAAACTAGTAGTCCGTGCCGGAAGTTCTGCTATGCTTTTCGGCAATTCATTTTCATGACGCTACGGTTTTACGCTCCTGTCCATCTAGTTGCTGAACGGAACGCCTGAAGGTGGCTAAGATCTTCCTCGCTTTCCTTTGTCGTCTGGGGTGCTCATCGTGTTCGATGAGATGGGCAATGACCGCGTCTTTCTGCTTAGCAGTGGCAACGAGTTATCCATGACGTAGTGGAGAGGTCCAGAGGCTGGAGCATGGGCCACATGCCCTCTGAACACGCCAAGAAAAGTGGACGTTTCATGGTTAGAGTGGCACTCGGCGTAGACCTTGCCATCGGCGTGGTTTAAGAACGCGAAAACATCCATAGTCCCGTTCCTGATGTACTCGAATTCCTCGAGCCGGACTTTCATTTCATTCGTTTGCAGGTCAGGCGCAAGCCGTTTCATGATCTGGATGCCAGGGCACTCATCAAAGAAATATAGATTGGAGGGGGGGGCTCTGTACAACGCAAGCAGGTGTTCCATTTTCGGGAAGAAATCAGGATCGGTAATTTGCAGGAAGTAGATGGACAGATGTGGCTTCAGGCT